>NZ_JBSFKI010000013.1:0-241957 GCF_053598475.1 Kitasatospora sp. NPDC001119 | reverse complement strand
GTCAGAAGGGTGTCCAGGTTCGTCTTCACAAACCAACCAACGGGCACCCTTCGTCATGGTCGCGGCCAGCCCAGCAATCGGACTCACTCATCTAGGTCGGGTGGGTGGCGTTCAAAGGATCTCGACCGCCAATCAGGTCACGGGCGGAACCGTCAACGGCGACGTGTACCAGGCTGGAACGATCGACCTGATCAAGGCCTCAGCACCCAAGGTCACTGCGGGCGCCTGAAGCCCCTCAGAGGTCCCAGGTGCGGGCCGCCGCCCAGGTCTCCAGGGGTTGCCAGTCGATGGTGGGGTGTTCGGCGTGCAGGGCGGCGGTGTCGATGGTGAGGCCAGGGTTCTGGAAGTAGCGGAACATCGTGGCGAGGTCCTCGGAGTGGGCCGCCACGACCGAGAGCGGCACCTGTTCGAAGCGGATGGGGCGGCCGCTGGCGGCGCTGATCGCGGCGCCGATCTGCTCGCCGGTGCGCCACTGGGAGGCGATGTCGATGCGACGGCCCGCGTAGGCGTCAGGCCTGGCCAGGACGTGGGCGGCGAAGGCGCCGATGGTGTCGGCGGCGATCACGGGGAGTGGGACTCCGGGGGGCATGGGAAGGTGGAAGACGCCGTCGTGGAGGGATTGGAGGGTCCAGTCGTTGGCGTAGTTCTCCATGAAGGCGGCCGGGCCGAGGACGGTCCAGGGCAGGCCGAGGCCGGCCAGGTGCTGTTCGATGCGGTGCTTGCTGTCGAAGTGCGGGATGCCGGTGGAGCGGTCGGCGTTCGTGGCCGAGGTGAAGACGACGTGCCGGACGCTTCCGACTGCCCGGGCGGCGTCCAGCAGGGCGGTGGCCTGGCGGACTTCGACACCGAGGTCGGTGCCGAACGGGGTGGACATCGCGAACAGTGCGCCGGTGCCGTCGAGGGCGGTGGCGAGCGAGGCCGGGTCGTCGAAGTCGGCGCGGGCCGGTTCGGCGCCGAGTGCGGCGAGCTGGGTGGCGGCGGGCGAGCCGGGGTTCCGGGTGAGGGCGCGGACGGGGCGGCCGGCGCGGAGGAGGGCGCGGGCGGTGGCGCCGCCCTGGGCGCCGGTGGCGCCGGTGACGGCGACGGGGAGGAGGCGGGCACGGGAGGCTGCGGGCTCAGTTATCTGCGTCATGCAGACAACATAGGGAAAGATCTCTGCGTGGCGCAAACAATTATCGGGCAGCCGGTTACCCTTCCCCCATGACGACGACCCGCGACGAACTGATGGCCCGGCTGTGGCCGGTCTCGCGCCGCTACCTGGCCTCGTACGTGCTGTTCAACCAGGCCGTCGCCGACCATCTGGGCATGCACCCGACCGACGTCCAGTGCCTCAACCTGCTCACCCTGGAGGACGGGCCGGTCACCACCGGCCGGATCGCCGAGCTCACCGGGCTGACCAGCGGCTCGGCCACCCGGCTGGTCGACCGACTGGAGAAGGCCGGGCTGGTCGCCCGGCAGCGGGACCAGGCCGACCGCCGCCGGGTGCTGGTCGCGGTCCTCCCCGAGGCGCTGGAGCGCTTCGGGGAGGTGTGGCGCGAGCTGTCCACCGACTGGGCGGCCGTCTTCGCCGAGGACAGCGAAGCCGAACTCGCCTTCCTCCTGCGGCACATGAACCGCACCGTCGAGCTCAGCCACCGCCAGGTCGCCCGCCTGGCGACCATGGAACCGGGCGGGCCGGGCGGGACGGGCCGCCCCTGAACCCGCCTGGTCAGGCCGACGGCGGCGCCGGCAGGGCGCCCAGCGCGAGAACGCCGCCCGGGCCGCCCCGGTAGACGGTCCCACCAGCGGCGGCCAGCGAGATCCGGCCGACCTCCTCCGAATCGTCCTGCCAGCGCATCCCGCCCGTCGACGGATCGAACGCCCACAGCCGGCCGTCCCCCGACCAGGCGTAGACGCCGTCCTCGGTGGCGACCATGGCAGGGGTCCCGCCCTTCCGACCGGCGAAGGTGTTGGCCTTCCAGACCCAGTCACCGGTCGTCGTGTCCAACCCGAACAGACGGTCCCCGCCGCCCATGTAGACGGTCCGACCGGCAGCCGACACAGGGCAGCTCAGCTCCCCGTGCTGGACGGACGCCCAGAGCTGCGCGCCGGTCGCCGGGTCCAGCGCGGCGACGATCGTGGAGGCCATCGTCTCCGGGGGCGAGGAGACCAGCAGGGCGTCCCGGTGGACGGTCAGTGGGCCGCTGACGACGAGGTCGCGCTCCCAGCGGCGCTCGCCGGTGCGGGCGTCCAGCGCCAGGAGCCCCCTCGGTCTCCCCGCCGCGTACACGGTGCCGCCGTCGAGGGCCAGAGCGGCCGAGACGCCCGCCGGGCCGGTCCAGCGCGGCGCACCGGTGGCCAGGTCGTAGCAGCGCACCGAGCTTCCGTACACCGCGAACACGCTGCCGCCGCCGACGGCGGGGCCTTGCCGCCACCCGCCCTCGGACCAGTCGGGCAGGGCGGCCTCCCAGCGCTGTTCCCCCGACGCCGCGTCCAGGACCCGCAGACGGGTGTCGGTGGCCACGCACACCACACCGTCCCCGGCGACCAACGGCCAGCCGCCCGGGGCAGCGGCGGCGTCGGGTGTGCTGACCGTACGGCTCCAGCGGATCTCGCCGGTGCGCGGATCGAGGGCGCGCACGCAGCCGTCGAAGCCGGAGGCGTAGAGGCCCTGTCGGCGGTCGGCGGACAGCACGAGCCGCCCGCTCGCGGCGGTCGTCCGCCAGAGTCGCGGGCCGTGGGAGCTCTTTCGGCGGGCCCACTCGTTGACGCCGGCGGCGGCCGCGAGGGCGCCCAGGGCGGCGGCGCCCGTCAGCAGCCGCCGGCGGTTGACCAGGCGCCGGGCCGGTGGCGTCGGAACACCGTCCGGTGCGGCTTCCCGCACGTCCTCCGGCACCGCATCGCGCACGTCATCCGGCACCGCATCGCGGGCCACGTCCGGCGCCGTCTCGCGCGCCTCGTCCGGCACCTTCTTGCCCACCTCGTCCGGCACGGCGTCCCGTCTCGCATCGTCGTTCACGCCAGACAGGACCGCGCACCCGGCCCCAGGGTTGCGCCGGATCCGGAAGAAGATCACGACCGGCGGCGCCGGCCGACGGCCCTACGTCTTCCGCAGCTCCGGCGCCGGCACCCCGATCAGCAGCCGCCGGACCGCGTCCCAGGCCGCGCGCAGGGCGGCGGCGCAGGCCCGGGTGTCGGAGCCAAGCAGTCGCAGCCAGGCACCGCTGTCCTGCGGCAGCACGCTGACCCCGTAGAGCAGTTCGCCGTACTCCTGGCCGCAGCCGGCCACCGCCTCGTGCAGGACGTCCGCGATCCGGGCCGCCGGGGCGAGCGGGCTGAGGACGTACAGGCTGGACATCACGTCGTGCCCGGCCAGCACCGCCGGCCCGGTGACCCCGGCACCCCTACCGCCCCCTCCGCCTCCGCCCGGCGAGGGCTCCAGTCGCACGGTGTCCAGTGCCACCAATTCACCACCTGGGCGCCGCACTTCGAGGTCCGAGGCGAACACCCGGTAGGCGTTGCGCTCGCCCCGGGCGAGGCGGCCGGCCAGGACGGTCTCGCCGGCCAGCACGGTCGCCTCCGGGTCGACGGTGAGGACGGTCCGCTGGTAGAGGCGCGAGTCGACGAAGGGGATCACCGGCTCGGGCAGGTACTCGACGTAGGCGCGCGGCCCGGCCGTCAGGTTGACCAGTTGCGTCGCGTAGTCGTGCTCCATCCGGTAGACCTTGGTGGCTGCCTGGGTGGTCAGGTGGACCGCCGTGTCGGCGCCGCAGTGCAGGTCGGTGCGGAGCCGGTCGGCCTGGAGGATGCCGCCGCCGGTGGACATCAGGAAGGTGACGGCGAGGTCGGGGCGGGCCGGGTCGAAGTAGAGCGGGCGCATGATCTGCAGCGGCGACTTCTGGTAGTGGCCGGTGAGTTCGGTGCGCCCGCCGACCCGCTCGAAGGCCAGCTCCAGCAGCCCGACCTTGCCGGGACGTCCGACCGCGAGGGTGTCGGGCGTCCCGGCGTGGCGGCGGACCTCGTACGGGACGCGGGCCGGCTCGTAGTGCCGGGGGTCGAGCCGGGGCACCGCCGCAGCCGGGGAGGCTGTCACGCCGGGACCTTGCGGAAGGTCTCCAGGAAGGTCGCGATCTCCTCCAGCCCCTCCCCCGTCAGGCAGTTGGTGAGCACCACCGGTCCGCCCTCGCGCACCCGGTGGGCGTCGGACTCCATCACCCCGAGGTCGGCGCGGACGTACTGGGCGATGTCGATCTTGTTGATGACCAGCAGGTCCGACTCGGTGATGCCCGGGCCGCGCTTGCGGGGCATCTTCTCGCCCTCGGCGGTGTCGAGGACGAAGAGGAAGAGGTCGACCAGCACCGGGCTGAAGGTCAGCGTGAGGTTGTCGCCGCCGGACTCGTACAGCAGGGTGTCGACGTCCGGGAAGCGTTCCAGCATCTCGGCGCCGGCCGCGAGGTTCATCGTCGGGTCGTCCCGTACGGCGGTGTGCGGGCAGGCGCCGGTCTCCACGCCGACGACCCGCTCGGGGTCCAGCATCCCGGCCAGGGTGCGCCGCACGTGCTGGGCGTCCTCCTGGGTGTAGATGTCGTTGGTGATGACCGCCGGGCGGTGGCCGCGGGCGATCAGCACCGGGACGAGCGCCTCGATCAGCGCCGTCTTGCCGGAGCCCACCGGTCCGCCGATGCCCACGCGGAGCACGTTCTCGGTCAACTCTCCTCCTTCTGTCGGTCGTTCTTCTGTGGCGCACGTTCGCATCGGGCGGTCAGCTCATGAACAGCCGGGCCTCCGCCCGCTCGTGCCGCCCGGACATGGCGTCCGCGACCGGCACGCAGCCGCCGAGGTCCGCCAAGTCCCGTTCCAGGGCGGCGGATACGACCTCCCGGATCACCGGGGAGGCCGCCCGCAGCACCACCTGCGCCTTGCGGTGGTCGGTCAGCCGGAGCCTCAGCGCCGCACCGACGAAGCTGGTGCAGAACGCGAACAGGTCGCTGGTGACGGCCTGTTGGACCGGGACGCCGGCCGAGGCGTACGCCACCCCGGCCGCCACCGCCTGGCAGCCGGGGGCCCGCTTCTCCGCGACCAGCGCGGCGTACCGCTCCAGCGGCTCGCCGCCCACCGACTCCCGGGCGATGTCCAGGAGTTGGCGCCCGGTCCGGGTGGCGGCCAGGCGCAGCTCGCGGTTGAGCCTGGTGGCGTGCAGCCGCTGGTCGGTCTCGGCGAGCAGCTCCCAGTCGCCCGCCGTGGCCGCCCGGTGGGCCAGGACCAGGGCCGTGGCGTCGGACGGCCCGACGCCGTGCCGCAGCAGGTCGGCGAGCAGCCCGGGCAGGGTGTCCGGGGTGACGGCCTTGGCCTGGGCGTAGCCCTCCAGCCCGTGCGAGAGGGTGTAGAAGCCGCTAGGGAAGGCCGAGTCGGTCAGCTGGAGGCAGACCAGCAGGGCGTCCAGGCCGTCCAGGGCGTCCGGATCCCCCAGGCCGCCCACGGCGTCCAGGCCGCCCATGGCGTCCAGGCCCGGCCGCGTCTCGGTGACGGGGCTCACGCGAGGTAGAACAGGTGGTTGAGCGGCAGCTCGCGGGCCGGTTCGATGGTGGCGGGCTCGCCGTCCAGGGTGACCTTGTACGTCTCCGGGTCGACCGCGATCTTCGGCAGCGCGTCGTTGCGCACCATGTGCTGCTTGCCGACCGTACGGCACCGCCGCACCGGCAGCACCCGGCTCTCCAGGCCGAGTTGGGCCGGAACCCCGAGGTCGACGGCGGCCTGCGACATGAAGGACACCCGGGTGGCCTGCTTCGCCCGCCCGTACTGGCCGAACATCGGCCGGTAGTAGACCGGTTGGGGGGTGGGCAGCGAGGCGTTCGGGTCGCCCATCAGCGCCCAGTTGATCACGCCGCCCTTGATGACCATCTTCGGCTTGGCGGCGAAGGAGTTGATCGGCCAGAGCACGATGTCGGCGAGCTTGCCGGGCTCCAGCGAGCCGATGTGGTCGGCGGTGCCGGAGGCGACGGCGGGGTTGATGGTGAGCTTGGCGAGGTAGCGCAGGACGCGGGCGTTGTCGTTGCGCTCGCTGTCGCCGGCCAGCTTGCCGCGCTGCTCCTTGCAGTGGTGGGCGGTCTGGAAGGCCCGGGTGAAGGACTCGCCGATCCGGCCCATCGCCTGCGAGTCGGAGGAGAAGATCGAGATGACGCCCTCGTCGTGCAGCACGGTCTCGGCGGCGATGGTCTCGGCGCGGACCCGGGAGTCGGCGAAGGAGACGTCCTCGGGGATGTTGTGGCTGAGGTGGTGGCAGACCATCACCATGTCCAGCAGCTCGTCCACCGAGTTGACGGTGTAGGGCAGCGTCGGGTTGGTGGAGGACGGCAGCACGTTGGGCTCGCCGGCGATCCGCATGATGTCGGGGGCGTGGCCGCCGCCCGCGCCCTCGGTGTGGAAGGTGTGGATGGTGCGGCCGTCGATCGCGGACAGGGTGTCCTCGAAGTAGCCGGACTCGTTGAGGGTGTCGGTGTGGATGGCCACCTGCACGTCGTACTCGTCGGCGACGCTCAGCGCGCTGTCGATCGCGGCCGGGGTGCTGCCCCAGTCCTCGTGCACCTTGAGGCCGCACACGCCCGCCTCGACCTGCTCGCGCAGCGCGCCGGGCAGCGAGCCGTTGCCCTTGCCCAGCAGGCCGACGTTGACCGGCAGGTCCTCGACGGCCTGGTACATCCGGTGGATGTTCCACGGGCCGGGGGTGCAGGTGGTGCCGTTGGTGCCGTCGGAGGGGCCGGTGCCGCCGCCGATCAGGGTGGTGATGCCGTTGCTCAGCGCCTCCTGCACCTGCTGCGGGGCGATGAAGTGGATGTGGGTGTCGATGCCGCCGGCGGTGGCGATCAGGTGCTCGCCGGAGATCACCTCGGTGCCGGGGCCGATCACCAGCCGCGGGTGCACGCCGCTCTGGGTGTGCGGGTTGCCCGCCTTGCCGACCGCGACGATCAGGCCGTCCTTGACGCCGATGTCGCCCTTGACCACGCCGAGCACCGCGTCCATGACGACCACGTTGGTGATGACCAGGTCGAGGGCGCCCTGGAGGGAGGTCGCGGCCGGGTCCTGGGCCATCCCGTCGCGGATGCCCTTGCCGCCGCCGTAGACGGCCTCGTCGCCGTAGTGGCCCTGGTTGAAGTCCTGTTCGACCTCGACCAGGAGGTTGGTGTCGGCGAGGTGGAAGCGGTCGCCGACGGTGGGGCCGAAGAGGTCGGTGTACTGCCTGCGGGAGAGGATGGCCATCAGCGGTCGCCTTCCGGGTGGGTCTCCGTGTGGAAGTCCCGGGGCCGGTCTTCCTTGTGGTCGAGGTTGGTGCCCTTGAAGCCGAGGGCGATGGCCCGGTCGACGGCGCGGGCGCGGGTGGCGGGGGCGGTGATGCCGCCGTCCACGAGGTTGGCGAAGCCGACCAGGCGGCGGTGGCCGCCGAACTCGGCGAGCGTGACGTCCTTGGTGTCGCCCGGCTCGAACCGGACGGCGGTGCCGGCCGGGATGTCCAGGTGTTTGCCGAAGGCGGCGTTGCGGTCGAAGTCGAGGGCGCGGTTGGCCTCGAAGAAGTGGTAGTGGGATCCGACCTGGATCGCCCGGTCACCGGTGTTGCTGACCGTGACGGTGGCCTTGGCGCGGCCGGCGTTGATCTCCACCGGGTCGTCGCCGTACAGGTACGCGGCGCCACCAGACATGGCTGGCCTTCCTCTCTGCCGGGTCAGTGGGGGGTGTGTGCGGGTTCGTGGGTATGGCTGGGGTGGTGCGGGTGGGGAGCATCGCCGTGCTGGTGCCCGCCCGACGCATGGTTGTGCTGGTGCCCGCCCGGCCCATGGCCGTGCTGGTGCCCGCCCGGCCCGTGGCTGTGACCGTGGCCCTGCTCCCCCGGCCCGTGGCTGTGCGCGTAGCCGTGCCCGTGCTCGGCGTCGAGGCCGGCCAGGATGCCGTCCTCCCCGTGCCCGAGCAGGTGCAGCGCCGCCGCCGTCCGGGCCGCGACCACCCCGGCGACGGCGGAGGGCCGCAGCAGCGGGCCGCCGTCCCGTACGCCGGGCAGCGCGGTGCGCAGGGCCGGCCCGAAGGAGGCCGGAACGGCCGTCACCTCGCGGGCGCCGAGCAGCCGGCAGCGTTCGGCGCCCTCGGCCGGGTCCGGGTCGCCGCCGTCGAAGGCGACTTCGACCCACCGGTGCCGCCCGTACTGGCGGGCGAGGCGGGCGATCCGGAACAGTTCGGCGTCCTCGAAGGGGCCGGCCACCGGGGCGGTGACCAGCACCGCGCCGTCGGGGGCGGTGCCGGCGGCGGCGCGCAGCCAGCCGATCAGGTGGTCGGCGGCGCCGAAGGGCGCGGTCAGGGCGAGCCGTCCGCGGCCCTCCGCGGCGGCCAGCCAGCGCAGCGCCCGGGCGGTGTCGGCGACGAGCTTCGGGTCGCGGCCGAGCGTCATCGGTACGACGCACACCGGCCCGTCGCCCGCCGCGGCGAGCGCGGACCGGACGGCCTCGGTGAGCGGACGGCCCGCGGGGGCCGCGGCGTGCACGGTGGACTCGCGGGCCGCCAGCGCCGCGAGGTCCCGGCCGCCGTCGCTCTCGTGGCCGCCGGCCAGCACCACGGTGGCGGCGGCATGGGACCGGGTCATCACTCAGGCACCCACCGGGTCGTGGCAGGAGACCAGCTTGGTCCCGTCCACGAACGCCGCCTCGACCTGGAGCAGCGGGAGCATCTCGCGCACGCCCGGCATGACGTCCTCGCCGCTGACGACCTGCTTGCCGATCTCCATGCACTCGGCGACGGTGCGGCCGTCCCGGGCGCCCTCCATGATCGCCTCGCTGATCAGCGCGCAGGCCTCGCTGTAGTTCAGCTTGACGCCGCGGTCCCGGCGTTTGCGGGCCAGATCGGCGACGACGTAGATGTACAGCTTGTCGATCTCACGCGGCGAGAGATTCACGGGTATCACTCTTCCTTTCCGAGAATCCGATGGAATGCAGAAAGATGCTCAAGGGGCTTCGGTGAGCCCGGGGTTCTCGACATCAGATGAATTCGGCGGCGCCGGACGCGGAATCAAGTCCGGCGCAGGCGCGGGACGGCCGGCACCGCCGCCAGGAACAGCAGTGTGGTCAGGACGAACGGCCAGGTGAAGGCGTGACCGCCGAAGGGCGCGGAGAGCGCGCCGAGCGCCGGCGTGAGCACGGTCGCGCCGGCCGCACCGACCAGGGCGTACGCCGCGCTCCAGGCGTCGGGCGCCAGGAACACCCCGCACAGCGCGAGGGCGACCAGGACGCCGCTGTACCCGAGCAGGCCCTGCCCGACCGCCTCGCCGGGGGCGCCGAACACCCAGGCCGTGAGCAGCCCGGTGGCGCTCCCCGCGCAGGCCATCAGGCCCGCGAGCCGGCTCGCCGCGAACAGCCCGGCGAGGAACAGCAGTCCGACGTACCACTGCGGCATGAAGAAGATCTGACCGATGTTCGCGAAGAAGCCGTGCCAGAGCTGGTCCCAGCTCAGCCCGGTCGGCCCGGCGGCCGGGACGGGCAGCGCGGCGGGTGCGCCCGCGCCCTGCCACAGTCGCCGGAAGCCGGGGGCGGCCGCCGTGACGGCCGTCGCGACCAGGCAGAACGGCGCGGTCAGCGCGGGCAGCCGCCAGGTGGCGAGCAGCGCCCCGAGCCCCGCCGTGACCACCACGGCGACGGCGGACCCGAGGGCCGCCACCGCGACCGTCGCCGGGTGCCCGGCGCCCAGGAAGACGGCGCAACTCAGCGCCACCAGGCAGCCGTTGTACCCGTGCAGCCCCGCCCCGACGGTCTCCCGGTCGAGCCCGAGCCCGTACGCGACGGCGGTGGAGACGGCGCTGCCGAGCAGTCCGTAGAGGCCGTACCGCCAGTCGGCGGCGAACAGTGCGGCCACGAAGAAGAGTCCGCAGACGACGGACGGCATGAAATCGACCTGCGCGACGCCGCGCAGGACCTCCGCGACCACCCTGGCGGATATCGGACGAGTCGCCACCGAGGCGCTCTCCCCACCCTGTTGCAAACCCATGCTGCGCACCAATTTTCCGGTACGGCCGGCCTGCCTGAATGTCGGCCCCGGCGATTCCTCCGGAACCGTACTCCTATGGTTTGCGAAGTCCAGGGGGTACGGGGTGTTATGCCAAATCCACGAAGGGTGACCATCGAGCCGCTGAGCTGCAACAATCTGTTGAAGTCACGGCCCGTAGGGTTCGTTGCAGGGAGAAATCCTTTGCGAAGTTTTACTGACGGTTGGCATCGGCTATGCCGGGGCCGCGCTCACTCCCGCCCGGATCAGATGCCGCGCCAGGAACCGTTCCGACGACTCCAGTTCGGGCTCCGGCACCTCCAGGTGGCCCCCGGGGTTGGCGTGCAGCGTCTTCTCCCGCGAGCCCAGCGCGCCGAACAGCGCCAGCGCCCCCTCGCGCGGGACCAGCGCGTCGTCCCACTGGAGGAGGAACTCCACCGGCACGCCGACCTGCCCCGCCGCCTCCGCCTGCGACGCGTGCCCCGTCAGCCCGAACACCGCGACGGCGACGCGCGGTTCGGCCGCCGCCAGCGGGATGCCGATCGCGCTCCCCAGCGACAACCCCCAGTACCCGACCGGCCCGAGGCCCTCCGCCTGTCCGAGGTCCTCCACCCGACCGGGGCGCTCCGCCTGTCCGGGGCCCTCTGTCCGACCGGTGCGCTCCGCCTCGCCGCTCAGCGCGTCCAGCACCGCCACCCACTCCGGCACCGCCCGCTCCGCGAGCGCCGCCGTGTGCCGCGCCACCCAGGCGCTGACCGGCCGGCCCGCCGCGATCAACTCCCCGATCTCGGTGGCGAACCGCTCGTCCTGGGCGCTGCGCGTCCGCTCCCCGTGCCCCGGCGCGTCCAGCGCCACCGCCGTGAACCCGTGCCGCCGCACGAACCGCCGGGCCCGGTCCACCAGTCCCGGACCCAGCTTGTGCTGGCCGCCGCCGTGCCCCAGCAGCACCAACGGCCGCCCGCCGAGGGGCGATCCGTCCGGCTGCCAGAGCACTCCGGGCGCGCCGTCGAGGGTGAAGTGGCGCTGCGTCACGCCGTCCGCGCTGGATTCCGTGGTGAAGTGCACCCCGTCATCATGGCTCCCGACACACGTTCGGGTCCGGCCTTTCCCTCGACGGGCTGCCCCACGACGGGGTCACCGCCGTCGCCACCGCACGGCTCGCCGCTACCGCGCGGCCGGGCCGTCCTCGTGGAGGAAGGCGAGCAGCAGGGCGGTGGTCTCGGCCGGGCGCTCCAGGCTGGGGAGGTGGCCGGCCCAGGGGAGCTCCTGGTGGCGGGCGTCGGGGAGGAGGGCGGGGAGGGCGGCGGCGATGTCCCGGAAGTCCGGGAAGTCGTGGGCGCCGGACACGGCCAGGGTGGGGGCGGTGATCCGGCCGAGGTCGACGTCCTCGCGGTCGGAGCCGACCGTCGCCGTCATCTGGACGTCGAAGGCGTGGCGCTGCATCCGGCGGACGTGCGCACGGGTCCGCTCGTCGGCCTCCGGGCCGAGCCAGGACTCGACGTTCAGCTCGACGGCCTCGTCGATCCGCCCGGCCTCGATCAGCGCGTCCTCGCGCCCGCCGAAGGCGCGCAGGGTGTCGCTGGGCTGGTGTCCGGGCATGCCCGCGCCGAGCAGGGCCAGCCTGGTGACCGCCTCGGGGCGCAGCGCGGCCGCCGTCAGGGCGATCCGGCCGCCGTAGGAGGCGCCGACCAGGGCGGCGGTCCCGATGCCCAGGTGGTCGAGCAGGGCCAGGACGTCCCCGGCGTCGCTGTACGGGGCGTCCGCGAGCGGCGTGTCGCCGAAGCCGCGGAAGTCGCAGCGGACCACCCGGTGTCCGGCGTCGACCAGCGGCTGCCACTGCGCGTCCCACATCCGCCGGTCGCACACCGAGGAGTGCAGCAGCACCACGGCGGGCCCGCTGCCCGCTACGTCATGAGAAATGATCATTCGGCGGATCGTAGTGTCCCCGCCGCCGTTCCCCAAGCGATTTGAAGCCGCCGCGGTCACAGGTAAGCGCTTTCGACCGCCCCCGGGCTCTGGACGGGTGAAGGAGGTGCTCGGAGGTGCTCATGGGAGAAGCGAAAGACGATCGGGACGACGGGTTCCAGGCGTTCATTGTCACGGTCTGGCCGCGCCTGGTACGGACGGCGTACCTGCTGGCCGGCGAGCAGTACGCGGCCGAGGACCTGGTGCAGTCGGCCGCCGAGAAGGCCTGCGCGGCCTGGTCGAAGGTGCGCCGGGCCGACGATCCGTACGCCTATGTGCGGCGGATCCTGGTCAACCAGCACGCCCGCCGCTGGCGCCGCCGGGCGCCGGAGCTGCTGGTGGACGCGGTGCCGGACGCGGCGGGGGTGGAGGACGGCTACGCCCGCTCCGACCAGCGCGGGGCCCTGCTGGCCGCGCTGGCCACCCTGCCGCCGCGTCAGCGCGAGGCCGTGGTGCTGCGGCACTGGGAGGACCTGAGCGACAGCCAGACGGCGGCCGCCATGGGGTGCTCGGTGGGCGCGGTACGCAGCCACGCGGCGAAGGGCATCGCGCGGCTGCGGCAGGTCACGGCACTGGTGGGACTCAAGGACACGACGCACATCGGAGGAGCGGCATGAGGGGCGGCATGGACCGGGAACCGGACGGGGTGGGCGGGGACGACGGCACGGACCTGTGGGTGGGGCTCGGCCTCGCCGAGGCGGCGGCCGGCGCGCGGATCGGCCCGGCGCCGGTGACGGACATCCTGGCGGGGGGCCGCCGGCTGCGGCACCGCCGCCGTACGGTGGTCGGCGCGGCGGCGCTGGCCGCCGCGGTGGCGCTGACCGGCGGGGCGCTGGCGCAGCTGCGGCCGGGCCCGGCGCCCGCCCACGGGATCGGTCCGGCCGGCGTCGGCGCCGCGCCCACGCCCACGCTCACGGTGGCGAACACCCCCGGGCTGGGCACCCCCCTCCCGCCGAACGGGACCGCCCCGGCCTTCCGCAACCCGCTGACCCCGGTCCGGGTGGTGCTCGGCCAGGGCCTGACCCCGGACGGCAAGCAGTGGCAGCTGTGGGAGGCGCTGTGGCCGGAGGCCCCCCGGGAGCGGGCGTTCGAGCAGGCGACGGCGGTGTGGGAGGAGCGCAGCAGGTACGACTCGGCGGTCTCCAAGCCGACGGAGGAGTACGTCCAGCGGTACTGGCAGCCGGACTGCGACGTCACCAACGTCTACTTCACGGTGGACGGGGTGCGGCTCAGCCATGACTCCGACGGCGCCCAGGCGGCCCCGGGCAAGGTCGACCCGCGCAACCGGACCGTCTTCGGCGGCGGCCTGGTCGGCCACCGGGGCAAGGGCGACACCGTGGCCCCGCTGGACGTGGTGCTGCTCTCGATCGGACCGGACGTCGGCCGGGTGGTGGTGACCTGGGCGGACGGCAGCACCACGGAGCCGACGCCCGTCACCGTGGCCGACTCCCCGATCCGCGAGCTGGTGGTGGCCCGCCCGGGGACGATGCGGGCGAAGTCCTGGCAGTTCTTCGACAAGGACGGCAACAAGCTCCCGGACGCCGGTGCCAAGTACCTGACCGAACCGGCCTCCTGAGCCCGGGGCAGGCGCGGGACGTCGGCCGGGCCGACTTCCCGCGCCCCTGTCCCCCTCAGCCGAGCAGCAGCTTCGCGGCGGCCGTCGCGCCGTCCGTGCGGACCCGGGCCGAGAGGGCGGCGGCCCGCTCCCGGATGGCGGGGGCGAGGGCCCGGCGCAGGGCGGCGGCGAGGGACGCGGTGGTCGGGGTCGGGCCGTCGTGGGCGGCGCCGATGCCCAACTCGGCCACCCGCGCGGCCCAGTACGGCTGGTCCACCATCTGCGGGACCAGCACCTGGGGCACCCCGGCCCGGGCGGCCGTGGTGGTGGTGCCCGCGCCGCCGTGGTGGACGACGGCGGCCACCTTCGGGAACAGCGCCTGCTGGTTGACCTCGCCGACCGCGAAGCAGTCCTCGGCCCCGTCCACCTCCGCCAGTCGGGCCCAGCCGCGGCCGAGCAGCACCCGGCGGCCCTGCGCCCGGACCGCCTCGACGGCGACCCGGGCGGCGCCCGCCGGGTCGCGCAGCGGCATGCTGCCGAAGCCGACGTACACCGGCGCCTCGCCAGCCGCCAGGAAGTCCGACAGGTCGGCGGGCAGCGGGCGTTCGTCCGGCAGGATCCACGCGCCGGTCTGCACCGCCTCGGGCCAGGCCGGGTCCGCCTCCGCGGGCCGCGGCCACGGGTCGAGCAGCGGGTCGGTGGCCAGCCACGGCCGGCCGGTGAGGACGTGGTCCCGGACGTTGTCGGCCTCGGGCAGTCCGACCGCCGCCCGGCGGGAGTTGACCGCGTCGCCGAACAGCGCGTTCATCGTCCCGATGTTGAGCTCCCACAGCTCCCGGGGGTCGGTCGCCTCCGGCGGGTAGGGCAGCATCGGGTACTCGAACGGCCGGTGGTGCGGGGAGGGCAGCACGGTCGGCTGGAGGGCCACGTACACGAAGCGGGCGCCCAGTTGCTCGGCCGCCGCCTGTGCGCCGGCCGCCGCCGGGAACAGCCCGGTGGCCAGCACCGCGCCGCCCGGCTCGGCCGCCGCGAGCACCGCCGCGTGGAACTGCTCGACCAGCCGGGCGGCGCGCGCGGGCAGCTCCCCGGGCTTCGGCGGCGGACCGCTGACCAGCGCGCGCACCGACTGACCGACCGGCACCGGCTCGACTCCGGCCTCGACCAGCCGCGCCGAGAACTCCTCGTCCGGCGGCGCGCAGACCCGCACCTCGGCGCCGAGTTCCCTCAGCCGCACCGCCAGCGCGGCCATCGGCTCGACGTCCCCGCGCGACCCGTACGTCGACAACACCACTCGCACTTCGTGACTCCCCGTTTCGCGGATCTGCTTCCGTGCTTCGCGGACCTGCGTCCTCGAAGCGGTGATTCTGCGTCACCACCGGGGCCTTGCGGCAAGGCCCCCCGTGCGCTGTACGTTGAGAGTGGCGAGGAGTGGGTACGCCTCCGCGGACGCCACCACCGCATCCGAAATTCCCGGGCGGACACCGCTTCTCCTGCCAGAATCTCCTTCATGCGCGCGATCATCGAGGACATGGCCGGTCAACTCGCCCGTGTGCCGGGCGTGGTGGGAGTGATGCTCGGCGGGAGCCGGGCACGGGGCGAGGAGCGGCCGGATTCGGACTGGGACCTCGGGGTGTACTACCGGGGCGGCCCCGACCTCGACGCGCTGCGGGCGCTCGCCGGGCCGGGGACCGAGGTGGCCGGCCCGGGCGGCTGGGGCCCGTGGGTCAACGGCGGGGCGTGGCTGCGGGTCGACGGCGTCACCGTGGACTGGATCCTGCGGGACCTCGACCGGGTCGGACGGGTGTGGGCGGACTGCCGCGCGGGCCGCTACGAGGTGGGGACGCAGGCCGGCCACCCGCTCGGCTTCTGGTCGCCCTGCTACCCGGGCGAGGTCGCCCTCGGACAGCCGTTGGCCGACCCCACCGGGGAGTTGGCGCGGCTCAAGCGGCAGACCGCCGACTACCCGGAACCGCTGCGCGGGGCCCTCACCGCGGCCACCTGGGAGGCCGGCTTCCTGCTCGACACCGCCGCGAAGAGCGCCGTCCGCGCCGACGCCCTGCACGTCTCGCTCTGCCTGTCGCACGCCGTCGGCATCCTGGTCCAGGCCCTGTTCGCCCACCACCGCCGCTGGTGCCTGAACGAGAAGGGCGCGCTGGCCGTAGCCGGTCAACTGCCGGACGCCCCACCGTACTTCGGCCGGCGCGCGCACGGCCTGCTCGCCGAGCCCGGCGGGTCGGCGGCGGAGCTGACGGCCACCGTCGCCCGGGCGCGGGAGCTGACCAGGGAGACCGTGGCCGCACTGAACCGCTGAGCCGCCGAACGACTGATCGCCAACCGCCCGGCGGGCGAGGCGCGTTCAGCCCCGGTGCCAGGAGGCGGCGTTCCGGTGGTCGGCCGCCGACGCCACCTCGACGGCCGCCGCCCTCATCTCCCGCTCCCAGTCCCGCGTCACCTCGACCGGCCACGTGTCGACGCAGCCCGGGCAGCAGACCTGGTCGACCAGCTCCGCGAGCCGCCGCTCCGCCCCGGTCGTGCGCTCGTCGATCCGGGACCAGAGCATGGCGACGGCCTCAACCGGCGTGATCTCCCCGGACACCAGCCGGGCCGCGGTGTGGTGCAGGAGGCTGCGCTGGACGAAGCCGTCGTCCGGCACCGGCAGGCCCAGCTCCGCCATCGCCTGCCACAGCAGCTCCGTCAGCTCGACCGGGGGCTCGCCCCGGCCCGGCCGCCCCGCGAGGTCGCAGAGCGCGGGCGAGTCCCCGCCGATGCCCGCCGCCAGCAGCCCGGCGGCGGCCATCGGCAGGTCCTCGGGGAAGACCAGTCCGGCGGAATACTGCCAGGCCAGGGTGAATGCGTCGTCCATGGCGCCATCCTGACAAAGCGGCCACGCCAGCCGCCACCGGATTCTCCGCCCCTGCGGAAAACCACAGGGTGCGGCGGTACGGAAAACCACAGGGCGTCCGCCGGAAACCCGCATACCGGCGCTGACCTGCGGTTCCTAGCGTGGAGGGCAGAGCCGGGCGCACCAGGCGCCGGCACCGCGACCACCCTGGAGCCCGCATGCCGCACACCGTCCTCGCCATCGCCCAGCAGCCCGCCGACGGCTTCGCCGGCTGGGCGGCCGACCTGGTCGACACCCTGGGCGGCCCCGGGGCCGGCCTGGCGATCGCGCTGGAGAACCTGTTCCCGCCGCTGCCCAGCGAGGTGATCCTGCCGTTGACGGGCTTCGCCGCCGGGCAGGGCGTGATCAGCCTCGCCTCCGCGCTGACCTGGACGACCCTCGGCTCGGTCGCCGGGGCCGTCGTCCTCTACTGGCTGGGCGCCCTGTTCGGCCGGGAGCGGATGCACGCGATCTGGGCCCGGCTGCCGCTGGTCAAGGCCTCCGACCTGGAGCGCACCGAGGCCTGGTTCGCCCGGCACGGGACGAAGGCGGTGCTGCTGGGCCGGATGGTGCCGATCTTCCGCAGCCTGATCTCCGTTCCGGCCGGGGTCGAGCGGATGCCGCTGCCCGCGTTCGTCATGCTGACCACGATCGGCAGCCTGGTGTGGAACAGCGTGCTGGTGATGGCCGGGTTCCTGCTCGGGGACCGCTGGGACACGGTGGAGACGTACGTCGGCCTCTTCTCCAAGGCGGTCCTGGTGGTGGTCGCGGCGGCCGTGGCCGGGTACGTCGTGATGCGCTGGCGCGGGCGCAACAGCGCCGCCCAGCACCGCCGCGCCCGGTGACCGGCCCGGCCGGACCCACCGGCCCCGATGGCCCCGAACACCCCACCGCCTCCGAAGGCCCGGCCCGCCCCGTAAGCTCGGACCCCGTGCAGGGGGATGCAGCGGACACCACGTCATGGCCGCGCCGGGCCACCGGAGTTCTGCTCGGCTGCCCGAGCGCCGCGCTCTCCGCGCTGTACCTCCTCCTCGCGGCCGTCGTCCTCGGCCCGTTCCTGCTCTGGCCGCGCACCCGCCCGTACGCGGTGCCGGGCCTGCTGTCCGGGGTGCGCCGGCTGGCCGCACTGGAGCGGGCCCGGCGCAGCGCCTTCTTCGGCGACCGCTTCCCCCACCAGTACCGGGCGGACGACCGCCGGGTGCTGCGCTACCTGGCGGTGCGCAGCGGCGGCGGGCTCGTCGCCGGGGTGGTGCTGGGGCTGCTGGGCTTCGGGCTGGCGCTGGCCGTCCTGCTGGTCGGCGGGGTGCTGCGCGGCTCGCTGGGCTGGGAGGAGCTGGCGACCCAGGTGCTGCTCGGCGGGGTGCTGCTCTTCCTGGCCGTGCAGGGCCTGTTCTCGCTGGCCGCGCTGGACGCCCGGACCGCCCGGGAGTGCTTCGGGCCGTCCGAGGCCGAGCTGCTGCGCCGCCGGATCGCCGAACTCGCCGACAGCCGGGCCGCGGTGGTGCAGGCGGTGGACGCCGAGCGGCGGCGGATCGAGCGGGATCTGCACGACGGCGTGCAGCAGCGGGTGGTCGCGCTGGCGATGCTGATCGGCCGGGCTCGGCGCGGCCTGGACCGCCACCAGGACCCGGAGCGGACGGAGGCGCTGCTGCGCCAGGCGCACCGGGAGGCGCAGGGGGTGCTGACCGAGCTGCGCGAGGTGGCCTGGCGGGCGTACCCGTCGGCGCTGGACACCCTGGGCCTGGAGGAGGCGCTGGGCGGGGTGGCCGAGCGGTGCGCCGTCCCGCTGCGGCTCCGCTACGAGGTGGCCGGCCCGCTGCCCGAACCCGTCCGGACCGCGGCCTACTTCGTGGTGTCGGAGTGCGTCACCAACGCGGCCAAGCACTCCGCCGCCTCGGCCGTCTCGGCCCTGGTCGAGCGGACCGCCGGCGTGCTCACCGTACGGGTCGAGGACGACGGCACCGGCGGCGCGGACCCGGCGGGCAGCGGCCTGACCGGCCTGCGCGGGCGGGTCGCCGCGCTGGACGGTACCCTCCACGTCCACAGCCCCGCCGGGGGCCCGACCGTCATCACCGCGGAGCTGCCATGCGCGTGACCCTCGCCGAGGACTCGACCCTGCTGCGGGAGGGCCTGGTCCGGCTGCTCGCCGAGGAGGGGCACGAGGTGCTGGCCGCGGTCGGCGACGCGGCGGCGCTGACGGCGGCGGTGGCGGAACGGCCGCCGGACGTCGTGGTGGTGGACATCCGGATGCCGCCGACCCACACCGACGAGGGGCTGCGGGCGGCGGTGGAGATCCGCGAGCGCTGGCCGGAGGTGGGCGTGCTGGTACTCTCCCAGCACATCGAACGCGGGTACGCGGCCCGGCTGTTGGACGCGGGCGCGGAGCGGGTCGGCTACCTGCTGAAGGACCGGGTGGCGGAGGTCGACGAGTTCCTGGACGCCCTGGTGCGGGTCGCGGCGGGCGGAGCGGTGATCGACCCGGAGGTGGTGCGCCAACTGGTGGTGCGCACCACCCGCACCGACCCGCTGGCCCGGCTCACCCCGCGTGAGCGCAGCGTCCTGGAGGCGCTCGCCCAGGGCTGGACCAACGCCGCCATCGCGCAGCGGCTGCACGTCTCGATGAGCGCGGTGGAGAAGAACCTCAACGCCGTCTTCGACAAGCTGGACCTGCCCCGCACCACCGACTACAACCGCCGCATCCTGGCCGTCCTGCACTACCTCGGCGCGTAGCCGCCGCGCCGTCGGCTCAGGGCTTCCGCGGCTCCCGGCCGCGCAACGCGTCGACCGGGCTGGCGTCCGGGCGGCTGTCCGGACCGGCGGCCGGACCGGCGGTGTCCGGCGGCCGGAGGGTGAGGACGCGGTCGGCGAGGGGCAGCAGCGCCCGGTCGTGGGTGATCAGGACGGTGGTGCGCCCGGTCATCAGGCGGCGCAGCGCGGGGACGAACTGCTCGACGGTGTGCGGGTCCAGCCCGGTGGTGGGTTCGTCCAGGACCAGCACGGGGGTGTCCCGCAGGAAGGCGCGGGCGATGGCGACGCGCTGGCTCTGGCCGCCGGAGAGCTGGAAGCCGTCGGCGCCGATCACCGTGCGGTAGCCGTCCGGCAGCGCGGTGACGAAGTCGTGGGCGCCGGCGTTGCGGGCGGCGCGTTCGATGGCGGCGGGCGGGGCGTCGGGGCGGCCGTAGGCGATGTTGTCGGCGATGGTCGCGCGGAACAGCGGGGCCTGCTGGGGCAGCAGGGTGACGGCCTGGCGCAGCGAGACGAGGGTGAGGTCGCGCAGGTCCTGGCCGTCGAGGCGGACGGTGCCGGCCTGCGGGTCGAGGAAGCGGACGAGGAGCTTGGCGAGGGTGGACTTGCCGCTGCCGCTGGGCCCGACGAGGGCCAGGGTCTCACCGGGGAGCAGGTCGAGGTCCAGGTCGGTGAGGACGGGCGGCCCGGGGGTCCCGGTGGCGCCGGGGTAGCCGGCCCGGACGCCCTGGAGGGTGACCCGGCCCTGGACCGGGCCGGTGTCGCGGGCGGTGGGGCGTTCGCGCACCGGGCTGGTGAGGTCGTGCAGTTCCAGGACGCGTTCGCCCGAGGCGCAGGCCGTGCCGGCCAGCGGGACGAGGGCGGCGAGCTGCTGAGCGGGCTCGAACAGCTGGGCCATGAAGGCGGCGAAGGCGAGCAGGCCGCCCAGGCTGAGCTGCCCGTGGATGACCTCCAGCGCGCCGACGCCCACCACCGTGAGCCCGGCCAGCAGTTGCAGCACGCCGAGGAAGGGCTGGTAGAGGTCGGCGACCCGGGCGGCGGAGAGTTCGGCGTCGAGCAGGGCCTTGCCCTCCCGGTGGACCCGTTCGACCTCGCGGCTCTCCTGGCCGCAGGTCCGGGTGACGGTGGCGTTGCGCAGGGACTCCTCCAGCAGCGCGGTGACGCCGCCCGCGCGGCGCTGGACCTGCCGTTCCCGGCGCCGGATGCGGCGCCCGAACAGGCTGGTGGAGAGGACGAACAGCGGGGCGGCCAGCAGCGCGGCCACGGTGAGCGGCCAGCTCAGGTAGAAGGCGGCTCCGGTGAACAGCAGCAGGCTGACCGCGGCCACGGCGCCCTCGACCAGTCCGGTGGCCACCATCTGCTCGATCTCGGCGATGTCGAAGGTGAGCCGTGCCACCAGGTCGCCGCGCCAGCGGGTCTCCAGGGTGTCGGGCGGCAGGGTGTGCAGGTGGGCGAGGGTGTCGGTGCGCAGCCGCAGCATGTAGCGCTCGGCGGTCCTGGTGCTGGTGTAGGTGCCGCCGTAGGTGAACAGCGCGGCGGCCACGGACGCGCCGAGCATGAGGGCGGCGAGCAGCCAGAAGTCGGCGAAGTGCCGGGGCACCAGGACGTCGTCGATCAGGTCCTTGAACAGCCAGACGGAGACGACCTCGCCGAAGGCGCCGAGGACGAGCAGGACCGCGCTCACCGGGAGCCAGCGCACGTCAGGGCGCACCCACGGCCAGAACCGGCGCATCAGCTCCCGCAGCGGGACGACGGGCGGGTCCGTCACCGGCCCCGGGTCGTCGTCGTCCCGCGCCGCCCGGTCGCCCGGGGGCGTCACTTCGCGCATGGCCACGACCCGTTGCTCTCGGAGACGTCGTTCCGGTGTCCGGAAACGACCTTTCGGGGTCCGGATCCGCCGTTTCCGAGGTGGGGACCCGTCATCCGGGGCCCCGTCGTCCGGGCCCCGTCGTCCGGGACGCGTCACCCTCCGCGTGGCGGCGGTGCCGGCCCCAGGGTGAGGGGCCGGCGGTGGTACCGCCGGCCCCTGTGATGGCGCTAGTCGGGACTGTTGTGCGCAGTCCTAGCCGAAATCACCGTCACCACATGCCGAAACGGCGACGGTGGTTTCCACGACGGTTGCGGCCACGATCACGATCACGCCCACGACCACGGTCACGGTCACGGCCGTAACCACCGCCTCTGTCTCCTCCACGGCCGAAGTAACTCATCACGGCTTCTCTCTCTCGTTGCGTCGGCGCTCCTGGCGCCCGCCGAGACCTGCACCGGCGGCGCGGTCCCGGGGACCTGGAGGCCGTTGCCCGTGGTCGGACAGTTCCGGCGGCCTGTCGGCGACGCCCGGTCCGATCCGTCCCACTCCTCCAGTATCCGCCCACCGAGCGTGTTCGCAGCTCCAGAGCCGTACGGACTTCGCGACTGCCGGCCGCCACCGTGGAGGGTGTCCCGCCCGTCACGTTCGGCGACTCCCGGTACGTCATCGGAACGGCGGTTCCCACGGAGGGCGTCCGCGGCCGTGTGCCGGGTAGGCTGACCGTGGTACGCGAGTCCTCAGAGAACCTGACAAATGGGTCCGATGGCCGCCCTCCACGCCCTCCCCCTCGCCGGACGGGCCGCCACGCGGCCGGAGGGGCGGATCCGGGCCGGGCGATGGCCCGGCGGGCGTGCCGAGCGGGTCCCGGCGGGGCGTCACACAGTTTTCACACCCCGGCCATCCGTCGGCCGCGCGTCTCGTTGACACTGTGTCGGGCGAGTCCGGAAGGGCCTGCTCCGCATACGGACGGTCAACGAATGAATGACATTGTGTCCGCTCCGTGTGCAAGCACAGCCCAGGCAGCGAACGGGTTTTCACTCTAATCACACGGTATGACTAGTATCGCTTCGTCAAAAAACCGTGCCCGGACGGCCCGCCCCTCACCGGCCGGCCGCCAGCCCCAAGGAGTCAGCTCTGCGCGCGCGTGCGAATCGGCGGCCCCCGACGCCGAAGGGCCCCCGCAGGCGTCCACGCCTGTCCCTGCGGACGGCGCTGCTCGTCCTGGCCGTCGTCCCCAGCATCGCCCTGGTCGCCCTCTGGGCCGTGACCAGCGGTGAGACGGTCTTCGACTTCCAGCGGCAGGGCGCTCAGGCCCTGCTCGCCCAGAAGGCCGGACAACCGTCCAACATCGTCTACTACAACCTCCAGGAGGAGCGCCGGCTCAGCGCCGAGGCGCTCGCCCGGCCCGGCTCCAACGCCGACCAGCTGCGCCGCCAGCGGCAGCTGACCGACGACGCCGTGCGGCAGTTCCAGACCCTCTCCGGGGAGACCGCCGACAACGCGCCCGAAGAGGTGCGCACCGCCGTCGCCGAGGCACGCCAGGCGATGGGCAAGCTGGTCGAGCAGCGCGCCAACGTCGACCGCGGCTCCGTCGACCAGCAGACGGTCTACACGTACTACACCGACCTGATCGCGGTGGACCTGCGGCTGTTCACCGCGCTCAGCCGCGTCGACACCGGCGAGGTCACCTGGATCTCCAAGACCCTCGTCAACGCCTTCTGGGCCAAGGAGATGCTGGCCCGGGAGGACGCCATCCTGGCCCGCGGCTGGCCCAGCGGCCGGCTGAGCACCGCCGACTACCAGGCCGTCCAGCAGGCCATCGGCGCCCAGGACCACCTGCTCAACGTCCAGGTGCTGCCGTACATCCCGGACACCGAGGTCCAGGGCTGGCACGACCTGATGAACGGCCCGGCCTGGCAGGCCAAGGCCGCCGTCGAGCAGCAGCTGACCAGGCCCACCGCCGCCGACGCCAACGGCACCGTCAGACTGCCGGCCGCCCAGGACCAGTGGCGCCAGGCCCTCGACCAGCTCAACCCGCCGCTGGTCAAGGCGATCGAGGCCCGTACCAGCGCCATCGTCGAGGTCGGCAAGGGCGCCATCATGGGCCTGCTGACCCGCGTGGTGCTGACCGCCGTCGTCGGCCTGATCACCGTCGTCGCGGTGATCATCGTCTCCTGGCGGCTCAGCCGCTCGCTGCGCCGCCGCATCAAGGACCTGCACACCCAGGCCGAGGAGATGCAGCGCACCCTGCCCGAGGTGGTCGACCGCCTCGGCCGCGGCGAGCAGGTGGACGTCGAGGCCGAGACCCGCACCATCACGGACGGCCCGCACGGCAACGGCACCGACGAGCTGGCCCGGCTCGGCCAGGCCCTCAACCTGGCCCGCTCCGCCGCCCTGGAGTCCGCCGTCGGCCAGGCCGAGCAGCACCGCGGCTTCGAGCGGCTGCTCCAGCGCATCGCCCGCCGCACCCAGCTGCTGATCGGCCGCCAGCTGCGCAAGCTGGACGAGCTGGAGCGCAAGCACGACGACCCGGAGGTCCTGGAGGGCCTCTTCGACCTCGACCATCTCACCGCCCGCCTGCGCCGCTACGAGGAGAACCTCGTCATCATGGCCGGCGGCCAGCCGCAGCGGCGCTGGCGCAAGCCCGTCCCGCTGCTGGACGTGCTGCGCGCCGCGCAGGGCGAGGTGCAGGACTACCGGCGGATCTCGATCGACATCGAGGGCGACCCCTGGCTCTCCGAGCGGGCCGTCGGCCCGGTGGCGCACGTGCTCGCCGAGCTGATGGAGAACGCCACCACCTTCTCCAAGCCGCCCACGCCGGTCGAGGTGCGCGCCGCCGTGGTCGGCCGCGGGCTCGCGATCGAGATCGAGGACCGGGGCCTCGGCATGGACCCGGAGCAGTACGACGCGGCCAACGAGCTGATGAGCCGCCCGCCGCGCACCGACGTGCTGGCCCGGGCCGACGACATCCGCCTCGGCTTCCACGTGGTCTCCCGGCTGGCCGCCCTGCACGGGCTGCGGATCGAGTTCCGCCCGTCCGCCTTCGGCGGCACCCGGGCGGTCGTGCTCGTCCCCGACGAGCTGGTCCTGGAGGGCGACACCGGGCTGCCGGACGGCGCCGGCGGCACGTCCACCGAGCCGATCCCGCTGGTGCGCCGCTCGCGCCGGGCCGTCCGCTCGGCCTCCGACGAGACGCCCGTCCCGGTGCCGGCCGGGCCGCCGGTCTCGCCGGTGGACTCCTTCACGCAGGGCGACCACACCCCGCAGGCGGCCCCGGTGCCGCTGTCCCCGGCGGAGGCCGGGACGTGGCCGGGACCGGACGCGGGACCGGCGGCGGGATGGGGCGCGGCACCGGAGGCCACGCTCCAGGAGGTCCCGCTGCCCGCGGCCCCGTTCCAGCCGGCGGTCGTCCAGCCGCTGCCGTCGGCCCCGGACGCCCCGGACGCCCCGGCCGTCCTCCCGGCGGCTCCGTTCGAGGCGGAGTGGCCCGAGCAGCCGTACCAGGCCGGGCAGCCGTACCAGGCGGAGCAGCCGTACCCGTCCGGGCAGCCCTTCGGATCGGAGCCGTCGTACGACGCTGAACCGTCCACCGGCCCCGTGCCGTCGTACGGAGTGGAGCAGCCCGCCACGGCTGCCCGGCCCGCCCACCAGCCGGAGCAGCCGATCGAGCACACCTCCCCGGCCGACCCGGCGCCCGCCCAGGACGCCCCGGCCTACCCGGACATCGCCTACGCCCGGGTCACCGAGGCCGAGGCCCCGTACGCCGACGAGCAGTACCGCCCGGCCGACCACTACCGGCTGGCCGAGCGGCGCCAGCCCCGCGAGTACCGGACCTCGGTGCCGTTCAGCCCGGCCCAGGCCGGCCAGCCCCCGCTGCCGCAGCGCGTCCGGCAGGCCAGCCTGGCGGCCGAGCTGCGGGTGCCCCCGCCGGCCCAGCCGCAGTGGGTCGAGCGGCCCGCCGCGGACACCCCGCCCGCGGGCCCGTTCCAGCGCACCGAGCGCCCGGTACGGCGCTCGGGTGCGGCGATCGGCGCCTTCCAGCGGCAGTCCCGCGCCGCCCGGGCCCAGGACAGCGGCGAGCACCGCCTGCCCGCCACCCCGCCGGAGCCCTCCCCCGCCCCCGCGCCCGCCCCCTGGGCCCTTCCGGCCGCGGACCCCCGAACCACACGAACGGATGAGCAGTGATGAACCGCACGATCGCCACCCACCAGGACCTGGACTGGCTGCTGGACGGACTCGTCGACTCGGTGCCCGGGACCAGGAACGCCGTCCTGCTCTCCGACGACGGTCTCGTGGTCAGCCACTCCCGCACCATCGAGCGGGCCGACGCCGAGCGCCTGGCCGCCGTCGCCACCGGCCAGCAGAGCCTGGCCCGCGGGGTCGGGGCGCTGTTCGACGGCGGCCCGGTGCACCAGGTGATCGTCGAGCTCGCCGAGTGCTGGCTGTTCGTCATCGCCGCCGCCCAGGGCACCCACCTGGCCGTGGTCGCCTCCCAGGAGGTGGACGCCGAGGTGATGTCCGTCGCGATGCACACCCTGGTGCAGCAGGTCGGCCAGAAGCTCACCACCCCGGTCCGCCACGAGGAGGCCCCCGGCGCCCCCGCCGCCCCGGCCTCCTTCGACGCCTTCGCCGCCCGGAACCGGGGCTGACCAGGGTGGAACCGTACGGGAACGACGCCTGGGGGGACGGCCGCGACGACGGCCGGCAGGCCGACCCGCGACCCGGTCCGGCCTCCGGTTCGCAGCCCGGCCCGCCGTCCGGCTCTCCGTCCGGCCCGGCCTCGGGCCGGCAGTCCGGCTGGGACGACTCCTGGCGGCGCGGCACCGTACCGCACTGGAGCGAGCTGGAGGACGACGCGGAGGAGGAGACGGGCAGCATGGTGCGCCCGTACACGATCACCCGCGGCCGGACCGCGCCCGAGCGCGACGACCTCACCCTCATCACCGTGCTCACGACGGTCGAGGAGGAGGCCGACGCCGCCCTGGCACGGGGCAGCCGCGCCGGTGCCCGCGGCCTCCAGCCCGAGCACCGGCTGATCCTCGAACGCTGCCGGCGCCCGATCGCCGTCGCCGAGGTGTCGGCGGGCCTGGACCTCCCGGTCTCGGTCACCAAGATCCTGCTGGGCGACCTGGTCGCCCAGGGCCTGCTGAAGGCCCGGGCGCCGCTGTCGGTGGCCCGGGCCGCCGGGGGCGTGGACCTCGGCCTGCTCACGGCCGTACGCGAAGGACTCCGGAGACTCTGAACATGGCAACCCCCCACTCCGCCACCGACGCCCCCGCCGCCCCGGCCGCCGTCAAGATCCTGATCGCGGGCGGCTTCGGCGTGGGCAAGACCACCCTGGTCGGCTCGGTCAGCGAGGTCGCCCCGCTGCGCACCGAGGAGTACCTGACCCGGGCCAGCGTCGGCGTCGACGACCTGGCCGGCGTCGACCAGAAGACCACCACCACCGTCGCCCTCGACTTCGGCCGGATCACGGTCAGCCCCGAGCTGGTCGTCTACCTGTTCGGCACGCCCGGCCAGGAGCGCTTCTGGTTCATGTGGAACGACCTGGTCAACGGCGCCCTCGGCGGGATCGTCATCGCCGACACCCGCCGGCTGGAGACCAGCTTCGCCTCCATCGACTTCTTCGAGAGCCGGGGCATCCCGTTCGTGGTCGCGATCAACTGCTTCCACAACACCAACACCCGCACCCCCGACGAGATCCGGGCCGCGCTCGACCTCGACCCGCAGGTGCCGATGCTGCTCGGGGACGTGCGCGAGCGCGCCTTCGGACGGGACCTGCTGCTCGCCCTGGTCGACCACCTGATGGAGCTCGCCGCCACACCCGTCGGCTGAACCGGCCCCGGCCGGACCGACATCCCGGCCGACCCTTCCCCTCGACCGCCGTGCCCGCTCGGCCGGACCGGCTCCGGCCGGGCCCCGCACCGCCCCCGCACCCCCGCACCTCCTGTGAACTTCCTTTCGGAGCCCCCCTCATGAACAGACCCCTGCGCGTCCTCGTCAACGGCGGCGGCATCGGCGGCCTCACCCTCGCGACCGCCCTCGCCACGCGCGGCCACCAGGTCGACGTCGCCGAGCTGCGCGAGCAGTTGGAGGCCCTCGGCGTCGGCATCATCCAGCCGTCCAACGCCCTGCACGTGATGCGCGAGATCGGTGTCCTGGACGACTGCCTCGCCGCCGGCTTCGAGTGGGAGGTGCTGACCATCTGCGACCCGGCCGGCGCCACCCTCGCGAAGATCCCGCAGCCCCGGATGGGCGACGCCCCCTCCAACAACGGCATCCCGCGCCCCGCGCTGGCCCGCGTCCTCGCCGACGCCGCCGTCAAGGCGGGCGCCACCCTCCGCTTCGGCACCACCATCGGCACCCTGCGCGAGGACGCCCACGGCATCGAGGCCGCCCTCACCGACGGGCAGGTCGCCCGCTACGACCTGGTCGTCGGCTTCGACGGCATCGGCTCGCCGCTGCGCCGCCACCTGTACGGCGAGAAGTACGCCCCCGAGTACACCGGCTTCGCCAACTGGCGTGTGACCGTCCCGCGTTCGCCCGAGGTGCGGGGCGTGGTGATGTCCTCCGGCAACCTGAACGCGAAGGCGCTGCTCACCCCGATCAGCGCGGAGCAGATGTACCTGGGCTCGGTCTTCGCCGAAGCCGAGGACTTCCGCCCCGACCCGGAGCGCGCCCACGAGCAGCTGCGCGAGCGGCTGGCCGGCTTCGGCGGCCCGATCGCCGAGGCGCTGGCGCAGATCACCGACCCGGCCGCCGTGGTCTACTCGCGGATCTCCCAGGTCACCGTCGAGGAGCCCTGGCACGTCGGCCGGATCGTCCTGGCCGGCGACGCCGCCCACGCCTCCACCCCGCACCTCGCCCAGGGCGCCGCGATGGCCGTCGAGGACGCGCTCGTGCTCGCCCAGAGCCTGGACGCGGAGGACACCGTCCCGGCCGCCCTCACCGCCTGGGAGGCCCGCCGCCGCCCGCGCGCCATGTGGGTCCAGGCCCTGTCCCGGGCCGTCCTCAAGCAGGAGACGGGCACCGCGACCACGCCGGAGGAGGACGAGCTGCTCAAGGTCGGCATCCCCGGCGCGGCGCACGTCCTCGTGCAGCCGTACTGACGGCCGCGGTTCCGTCCGACGGCGGGTTCAGCGGCGCGCTTCGGCGCGCCGCTGGGTCTGCCAGGTACTGACGCGGTGGATGGTGTGGACGATGATCGCTCCGGCGACCACGTCGAGCACCGCGCTGGTGGTGGACAGGGTCACGAGCCGGCGCAGGTCGTCGACCGTGTCGAGCTCGTTCTTGACCAGGTTCACGTACCCGTTGCCCACGTAGGTTCCGACCAGCAGCGCTCCCCACCACACGGCGAGCCGCGCCCGGGGAGCCGACCGCCCGGGCGCACTGGCCTTCCAGACGTCCGAGACGACCTGGTACGGCACCCAGAGGTTCGCCACCGGGGTGATCCAGCCCGCGAGCGCCCAGGCCCGCGCCCGGCGCTGGCTGCCCGGACCGCCCAGTGCCTCGGCGTTGAGCCGGGCCCGCCACATCCACACGGCGAACACCGCGTAGACCGGGACGAGCAACAGGAGCCACCGCGGCCCCCTGACGGAGTCCCAGAAGTCGGCGGCCGCCGTGAACTCCGCCTCCGTCGCCTTGCCCGCGAGGGCGTCCTGGACGACCAGGTAGACGCGCCAGTCGGCCGCGGCGAGCAGTGCGTCCCACGCCACCATCGCGAGGATCAGCAGCGACGCCGCGGCACCCCATCCGACCACGGCCCTGTGCTGCTTCGACCTGTCCATGCTTCCCCCTCTTCCTGTCGGTTCACCGATTCACCACAGACCGGCCAGCTGCAGCACCCGGTAGCCGAGCCAGCCCGGCAGGGTCAGCGCGACGGCCAACCCCACGCCCGTCAAGTCCGCCTTTCTCGTCGCGAGTTGGGCTCGCCAGGTCATCGTCCGCCGGGGCCGCCACCCGGTGGCCGCCAGGGCCGTCCGGATGGCATGGGCCAGGTGCACCGTGGGCGTCTGCGGCGTGGTGAGGCCCACCCGCTCCATCCACGCCCACGGTCCCTTGCGTTCCACCACCGGGAACACCCGGGGCGTCCAGTGGCCGTCGAAGGCGATCACGGCGCCGATCCAGTCCTCACCCGTGACCGCCTCCTTCGGCAGCAGCGGGGTGGGCAGGCCCTCGTTCAACT
This sequence comes from Kitasatospora sp. NPDC001119, assembly GCF_053598475.1. Classification (NCBI taxonomy): domain Bacteria; kingdom Bacillati; phylum Actinomycetota; class Actinomycetes; order Kitasatosporales; family Streptomycetaceae; genus Kitasatospora; species Kitasatospora sp. NPDC001119. Next base: position 212,820 of record NZ_JBSFKI010000013.1, on the reverse strand, counting down.
GGTCGGCCAGGTCGGACAGTCCGCGCGGAGCCAGCAGGACGAGCTTCCCCGGCGGCTGGGTGGCCCGCGCCTCGCCGATCTCCCAGCGCAGCCCCTCGCCCTTCCCCAGGCGCAGGACGATCAGCTGGGACAGGTCCATCAGCCGCCGCACGGTGCCCTGCCAGTCGTCGAGCGGCAGGTAGAACCGGGCCGCGCCCAGGAGGGGCAGGGGTTCCCCCGGCCGCCCCACCGCGATCACCGGTCCGACGGCACCCAGCGCGGCGGCGAACTGCTCCTCCCGGCTGTGGAGGTTGATCTCCGCCCCGTCGTCCACCCGGGCGGCGGTCGCGTCGTCGTCGAAGCTGCGCAGGTAGAGCACCGGCCTGCGCCCGTCCCGCAACAGGGCCTGGGCCGCCCCGCGGGCGGCGAGCGGGCGGGTGCGGCGCAGGATCAGCAGTCCCGCCGCCCCGGCCGCCACTCCGCCGACCAGCACCCCGAACGACACCGTCAGGCCCATGCCCTCGCCCCGCTCCGAGACGGCGACGGCAGCGGTGCCGCCCCCGAACAGCAGGTACCCGGCGCCGTTGGCGATCCGGACGGCCCGCCGCCACCGTGGCTGTCGCGCGCCGAAGCGGTCGACGAGCCCGACGAGTTCGGCGACCCCGGACCGGCGCCGGTGCCGCAGCCACAGGGCGGGCCCGAGCAGGGCCAGGGCGATCGCCCCGCACCAGAGCGCACCGGCCCTGCTGGCCTCGACATCCACCCCCGTGCCGACGTTGACCAGCAGGTGCAGCGCGACGTAGGCCGCGGCGACGGCGGTCGCCGTGATCCACCGGGCGAGTATGCGTAGACGGGACGACACTTCAGCCCACCCCCGACCGCTTGAGCAGGACGCCTCAATCGGATACCGCAACCGACCGATCATCATGCGCGCACGATCGGTTACGGTTTGGCGCCGAACACCAGAACGGGGGCGGTCCGAAGCCCGACGGTGAGCGCGGCGAACGCACCGGCCACGCGGGGCCGGTGCGGATCAACCCGCCGAGCGGAGCGGCGCAGGGCCGGCCGAGGGCACCGGACGGGCCGCCGGCGCCGGGCGGCTGATCTGGTCCCGGCGGTCCCACACCGCCTTGGAGACGCGGGCGAGCAGGCGGGCCGCCGGGTCGGTGCGGTCCGTGCCGTCGGCGAGCGGGCCGGTGTAGCAGACGGCGATCAGGTAGGGCGGGCAGTCGGCCGGCTGGACGAGGCCGACGCCGAGCCGGGCGCCGGGGACCCAGCCGTTCTTGAAGGCGATCCGGGTATTGGAGGGGAGGCCGGCGGCCAGGTCCACCCGGAACTCGTTGCACTCGAGGAGGGCGAGGAGTTCGGGCTCCCCGGCGAGCGAGCGCAGCAGCCGGACCAGGTCGCGGGCCGTCACCCGGTTGTGCACGCCCTGGGCGCGCGCCGCGTAGTCCTCGATCCCGCGCGGGGTGGAGCTGTGGGTGGCGCCGGCGCGGCGCCACACCTCGGTGACGGCCTGCTGGGTGGTGCGGGCCAGGCAGATGTTGGTGGCCAGGTTGGAGGAGTGGGTGATCATCCGCTCTGCGAGCAACCGGAGCGGCACGTGGGTGCCGACCAGTTCCCAGGGCAGCGGATCGCTGTCCCAGTCCGGGTCGTTGCCGAACTCGCCGCCCACGACGGACTCGAAGCGGTTCACCACCGGCACCTCGGCGTCGAGGTTCGCCCCGCCGCGGCAGAGCGCGGCGAGCACCGCGACCTTCATCGTGCTGGCGGCGTCGTGAAGTTCGTCCGGATTGTGGACGAACACCGGCTCCGCTTTTCCCGCCCAAGGGGCGACCACCACAGAGAGCATGGAGGAAGGGTAGGGGAGGTCGGGGCCGGAGCTCGACGGTTGCGGCGTACGACACGAAACCGCCTCCGCCGCCATGACGGACCGTCAGTCGCCGGGCGGCAGGGCCAGGGGCTTCCTGAGCAGCCACTGTCCGGCCGTCCTCCGGGGCCGGCGCACGACCACGCGGCCGTGGCGCTTCCTGCCGACCAGTTCGATCCGCAGCGTGACCGGCGCACCGCGGTCCGGCGCCCGGCGGTTCCTGATCCGGCTGAACTCCAGGGCCAGGCCGTCGGCGTCGACCACGATGCCCGGCCCGGTGATCAGGGTCAGGGTCTTGCCCTCCATGTCCAGGTCGATCTGCAGGGTGTCCTGCGTGATCACCGCCTCGGTGAAGTCGAGCGTCACGTCGCACCACTCCACGAAGAGCTCCAGGCGGCGCGGCACCACCCAGCGCCCCTCCCGCCTGACCCGGCTCCACCGCTGGTCGATCGTCAGGACGTCCTTGACCTCCGCCACCACCCCGCCGGGGGCGAGCGAGACGGGCGGCAGGTCGGTGGTGAGTCCGGCCAGGTCGCCGATCGTCCGCGCGGACAGGGCGGCCTCCAGGCGCTCGTCCAGCTCCTCCGGGGTCAGCCGGCCGTCGCCCGCCGCGATGCGCAGCAGCTCGGCCACCCGGTCCCGGTCGGCGTGGGAGGCCCGCATCGCGGACTCCTGGCCGCGGGCGGCCTGCTTCCCTGCGGCGGGCACGATCTCTCCCGGCATACTTCCCGTCCTGAACTCGGCGATGGTGTTCGCGCGTTGGGGTCAGCGGCGCGGACAGGAACTCACGATATATCGCGATAGGGTTTCCCGCCAGACCGGTTCCGCGGGGCCGTTCAGCCCGTTCAGCGGGCGGGCTCGCCCGCCGCGGCCCGCGGCTCGACCAGCATGCGGATGTCGTCGGCGGCCCAGAGCACGAACCGCTCGACCGGGACCACCCGGTGGCCCGGCTCCGGCCGGAAGCGCAGCCGCTTGAGCAGCACGGCCAGCAGCACCTGGGCCTCCACCACGGCCAGGCCCTCCCCCTCGCAGGCGCGCGGCCCCAGGCCGAACGGGATCCAGGCCAGCCGGGGCCGCCCCGCCGACTCCTCGGGGGTGAACCGCTCGGGCCGGAACCGCTCCGGCTCGGGCCAGTACGCGGGGTTCAGGTGGACGGCCCGGATCGGGAGGAAGACCACCGCCCCGGCGGGGACGACGTACCCGCCGACGGCCAGCGGCCCGGTGGCCAGCCGGGCGCCGTACGGGCCGGGCGGGTACCGGCGCAGGGACTCGCGCAGGACCATCCCCAGGTACGGCAGCCGGCGCAGGTCGGCGTGGTCGGGCACCGGGCGGTCGCCGAGGACGCGGTCGAGCTCCTCGGTGACGCGCGCGGCCGCCGCCGGGTGGGCGGCGAGCAGGTGCAGGGTCCAGGAGACGGCGACGCCCGTGGTGTGGTGGGCGGCCAGCATCACCGCGAGGACGGTGTCGCGGATCCGCGCGGGGCTCTCCCCGGCCTCGACGAGGGCGCCGATCAGGTCGCTGCGGTCCCCACCGCTGCCGCCCCCACCGCTGCCGCCCCCGCCGCTCCGGCCGCCGGGGTGGCCCCGGTGGTGCGCGGCGATCACCCGGTCGACCGTCGCCCGCAGTCGGGCGAGCGCCCGGGCGGCCCGTTCGGCGCGCTGCTCCGGGGGCTGCTCGGACGGCACCCGGTAGAGGCGCTCCAACTGGTCGGTGAGCACCGCCTCGAAGGCCTCGACCACACCCTCCGGGTCCTCGATCCCCCCGTCCGGGTCCTCCGTCCCGCCGTCCAGGGCGTAGCCGCAGATCATCCGGAGGGAGAGCCCGGTGAGTTCCCGCTGGAGCTCGACGGCCTGACCGGCGGGCAGGGCGGCCCAGCGGTCGGCGAGCCCGGTCGCCAGGGCGGTGAAGCGGGCGAAGTGCCGTTCGTGCGAGGGCCGTCCGGCGAGGACGGTGAGCAGCAGCCGGCGCCACGGGCCGTGCTCCCCGGCCGGGAGCACCTGGAGGTTGCCCGCCTCGAACAGCGGGTCCAGGAACGAGAACAGCCCCGGCGGGCGCTCGTCGAGGTGGGCCACGGCCTCCAGCAGCACCGGGTCGGCGATCGACACCGCGGTCTCGGCCCCCGGCAGTTGGAACCGCACGACGGGCCCGTACTCGGCGTGCAGCCACAGCTGGTAGTCGTGCAACCCGCCCGCCCGCGCGATGGCGCCCACCCCGCCGTCCGCTCTCGGCTCGGGACCGGGGATCTGCATCGGACCTCCTGGGGTGTCTTCCGGGGATCGTTCCGCGGTGCCTTTGTACGAACCGGGGCCTTCCCGTGTTTTCCGACTCCGTACCCCGGACCGCGCAAATGCGGCGTCAATTCCTAAATCATCCATGGGCCGTAAATCGCCCACGGGTCGAACGCCCCGTCGAGCGACCGTCGAACGCCCCGGAAAAACCCGGTCCCATGACCTGCGCACGACCTGTACGCTGAACACACATTCGAACTGTGTCGAATCCGTTCGGCATTTGATGAAACTGTGGGGGAATCGGTGCGCAATCGCCGACTTGTGGTTCTCGCTGCCCTCGTGGCGGCCGGTGTCGGTCTCACCTCGTCCGGAATCGCCCAGGCGGCCACTCCCGCCGCGGCACCCTCCTCGCCCGCCTCCGGCGTCGCCGGCCTCGACGCGACGAAGAAGCTCCCGGGCAAGACCTTCAACAGCTCCGCCGACCGCACGGTCGTCTCGTCGAAGGCCGGCGAGCGGGCGGCGGCCCCGGCGCAGGGTGCGCCCGCGCAGGACGCGCCCGCCGCGCAGAGCGCCGCCAACCTCGGTGTCGACCTGCAGGCCACGGCCTTCAGCGCTCACGGCTTCAGCCTCAAGACCACGCTCTCGTCCAGCGAGACCACCACGGGCAACCTCACCATCTCCTGGGGCGACGGGACCACGAGCTCCTACCCCGTCGCCCTCACCGCCGGCGTCGCCAACCCGCACGTCGACATCCACCAGTACAAGACCGTCGGCGCCTTCGACATCACGGTCACGCTCACGAGCGGGACGGTGGTCGCCAAGAACCAGGTCCAGGTCGTCACCGCCGGCGCCGAGTTCACGCCGCACACCCCCACCCGCCTGCTGGACACCAGGGAGGGCATCGGCGCCGCCAAGGCCAAGGTCCCCGCCCGCGGCACCGTGGCCCTGAAGATCGACGGCGCCGCCCAGATCCCGAACGGGGTCGCCGCGGTGGTCCTCAACGTCACCGTCACCAACACCTCGGGCTCCGGCCACATCTCGGTGGCGCCCAGCCAGGACCTGGCCCAGAACGCCACGACGTCGAGCCTCAACTTCGTCCCCGGTCAGACCGTTCCGAACCTGGTGGTCGCCTCGGTCGGTCCGGACGGCTACGTGTACCTGTTCAACTCGGACTGGGCCCCGGTCGACCTGCTCGCCGACGTCACCGGCTACTTCACGCCCACCACCGCCAGCGGCTACAAGTCGGTGCCGCAGACCCGCATCGTCGACACCCGTGAGGGCATCGGCACCGCCCAGGGCAAGGTCCCCGCGACGTCGGGCTTCGACGTCGCCGTCGCCGGCCGCAACGGGGTGCCGTCGGGCGTCACCGCCGTGGCGCTCAACCTGACGGTCACCAACCCGCAGGCGGACGGCCACCTGATCGCCTACCCGACCGGGCAGGCCGTCCCGACCACCTCGAACGTGAACTTCACCGCCGGCCAGACGGTGGCCAACGCGGTGATCGTGCCGGTCGGCCAGGACGGCAAGATCACCGTCCGCAACGGCAGCTGGCTCCCGACGGACGCGGTGGTCGACGTGGTCGGCTACTACAGCCCCGCCAGCCGGTCCGCCCTGGTCCCGCTCGTGTCGCCGGAGCGCGTCCTCGACACCCGCGAGACCACCCCCGACCGGACGGGCGCCCCGATGCCGGGCCGCAGCTTCTTCGCGCTGGGGATGGAGGGCGACACCACCTCCCCGCAGGTCGAGGGCTGGGTGCTGAACACCACCGTCACCAACACCGCCGGGGCCGGCTTCCTCTCGGTCGACACCGACCCGAACTACTGGTCCGCCTACCGGAACGGCACCGCGGTCGTCCCGCAGCGCCCGGTCTCCTCGACGCTGAACTGGACGGCCGGCGCGACCGTCCCGAACCTCGCGCAGACCCCGGGCGGCAAGGGCGGCATCATCGACTTCTGGAACCAGAGCTGGTCGGACGCCGACCTGCTGGTCGACCTGCTCGGCTTCTACCAGTCGAACTGACCCACCGGACGACGTGAGGGCCGGGGCGGTGTTCCGTACGGAGCACCGCCCCGGCCCCTTTCCGTCGCGCGGCCGGCGGGCCGGCCCCAGTTGACGACGTACCTCAGTTGACGGAGTGCCTCAGTTGACGGAGTGCCTCAGTTGACGAAGTAGCTGAACCCGACCGTCGCCGCGGTCATCCCGGCTGCCACCTCCCGCGTCACCGTCCCCTGACAGTTCGGCGCGGAATACACGTCGACCGTCACGTTCGTGAGGTTCTCGACGACCACCGGCGACACGGTCGGGTAGCACCCCCGCGCCGGATTCTGGTGCGTCACACCGTTCACCACCAGAACCCCCGTAGCCGCCTGTGCGGGCACGGCGACTGCGAGCACTCCGGCGGCGGCCAGCATCCCGACCGCGGCAATCCGACGACGCATGACTGTTCTCCCTTCCGAGGGCGCACATCGGTTACGGCACCCTTCCGGGCCATGAATTCCCCCACCGCCCTGTCCATGTCAGAAATCCCGCCGCAAATCCCCCGAACCGAGGACAATGCCCGGCGCGGCATTCGCCCGCGGTCCGCCGGGAGTGGAAAGTCGGACCCGCCGACTTTCCGCGTCCTTCGGCGTCTTCCACGCCCTTCCGTGAAGGACGGGCCGACCGCATGGCGGGGGTTACGACTGCTCGGGGAGCCCGCCTCCGGCGGTCGGCAGCGCCCGGACGGCGGCGGCGATCTCGGTGCGCAGTCCGTCGAGGGTGTGGTCGGGGCCGAGGATCATGCGGCGGAGCTGGGGCATGGCGAGGCTCCAGCCGACCATGCCGAGCGTGAGGAACAGTCGCGCGCGGGCGTCGTCGCCGTCACCGCCGCTGTCGCCGTCGTCGCCGCTGCCCGCCGGCCGCGCCGCCCGGATCTTGTCCTGGTAGTGGCGGGTCCGGTCCGCTTCCCCCGGAACGGGCTGGTCGCCGAGTTCGAGGGCCTCCCAGAGCAGCAGCCGCAGGGCCTCCGGGTGGGCGCGGTGGTAGTCGAAGAGCCGCTCGGCGTACGCCGCCAGGTCCTCGTCGCCGGGCGGGACGGCCTGGGCGAGGTCGGCCATGAGGCGCTCCAGGACGGCGGCGAAGAGCCTGTTCTTGTCGCCGAAGTAGTCGTAGATCGCCCGCTTGTTGGCCTGGGCCTGGGCGGCGATGCGGTCCACGCGGGCGCCGGCCACGCCGTACGCGGCGAATTCGGTGGCCGCCGCCGTGAGGATCCGCTCTTTGGTTGCCGTCGAGTCGTACGCCATGGGCCGATGGTAACGAACCGGTTCGTTTGACGATCCCGCGGCGGTCTGGCACGCTCACGGCGAGCATTCGAACCATCTAGTTCGTTCGGTTGGAGTCACGATGCCCCGGATCGATCCGGCTGTCCTGCCCGAGCCCGAGCCACGCACGGCCCCCGCGCCACCCGGGCCACCCGGGCCCACGCCGCCCGCGACGCTGCCACCGGAACCCGTATCCCGGCCCGCCGCCGAGGGCCGGCGGCTGCCCCTGGTGATGGCGCTGGCCTGCGGCGTCAGCGTGGCCAACGTCTACTTCCCGCAGGCCCTCACCCCGCTCGTCGCCGACGGCCTCGGCATCGCACCGGGCACCGCGGCGAACCTCGCCACGGTCACCCAACTCGGCTACGCCGCAGGGATCTTCCTGCTCGTCCCGCTCGGCGACCGGCTCCCCCGCCGCCCGCTGATCACCGTGCTCCTGGTCGTGACGGCCTGCGCGCTGCTGGCCGCCGGGCTCGCCCCGGCCGCCGGCCCGCTGGTCGCGGCCGGCGCGGTCGTCGGCCTCGCCACGGTGGTCCCCCAGCTGCTCATCCCGCTGGCCGCCGGCCTGGTCGCACCCGACCGGCGCGGCGCCGTGATCGGCACCCTCCAGGGCGGCCTGATCGGCGGCATCCTGCTGACCCGCACCTTCGGCGGCGTCCTCGGCGAACAACTCGGCTGGCGCGCCCCCTACCTGGCCGCCGCCGCCCTCACCGCGCTGCTCGCCCTCGCCCTCGGCCTGGCCCTGCCCGCCACCCCGCCCGCCGTCCGCGACCGGTACCCGGCCCTGCTCGCCGACACCGTCCGGCTGCTGCGCACCGAACCCACCCTGCGCCGCTCCGCACTCGGCCAGGCCGCGCTCTTCGGCGGCTTCAGCGCCACCTGGACCGCGCTCGCCCTGCTGCTGACCGGCCCGTCCTACCGGCTCGGCGCCCAGGCCCTCGGCCTGCTGGCCCTGATCGGGGCGGCGAGCATGTTCTGCGCCCCGGCCGCCGGCCGCCGGGTCGACCGGCACGGCCCGGACCGGGTCAACGCCTGGTGCACCGGCGCCACCCTCGCCGCGGCCGCGGTGCTCGCCGCGGGCGGCACCGGCGGCGCGACGGGCCTCGTCGCGCTGGCCGCCGGCCTCCTCCTGCTGGACCTGGCCGTGCAGTGCGGCCAGGTCGCCAACCAGGCCCGGATCTTCGCACTGCGCCCGGAGGCCCGCAGCCGGCTCAACACCGCCTACATGACCTGCTCGTTCCTCGGCGGCAGCGCCGGCTCCTGGCTCGGCATCCGCCTCCACGCCCAGCTCGGCTGGCCGGGGGTGTGCGGCCTCGTCGCGCTCACCGCGGCCGCCGCCCTGGCCGCCCTGCGGACCGGGGTCAGGGCCGGGGTCAGGGCCGGGGCCGGTCGCTGAGCCGCTTCCAACCGCTTCCACCAGACCACCGCATCACCGCATCACCGCATCACCGCATCACCGCATCACCGCATCCCGAAGGAGTTCCCATGACGTTCCCGGCCATGCCGCCCGCCGTCCTCCAGTTCTTCCGCGCCTCCCAGGAGGGCGACGCCGACGCCTGGGCGGGGTCCTTCGCCGAGGACGGCGTCTTCCACGACCCGGTCGGCGCGCCGCCGATCACCGGCCGCCCCGCGATCCACGCCTTCATCTCCTCCGTCCTGCCCGGCTTCCGCCCCTTCCTCGGGCTGACGCCGCTGGAGGCGCACACCGTCGGCAGCCACGTCGCCGTCTCCTGGCGGGGCGCGGCCGTGGCCCTGGACGGCAAACCGGTCAACTGGTCCGGCATCAACGTCTACGAGCTGGACGACACCGGCCTCATCCGCGAGGCCCGGGCGTACTTCAACAGCGCCGTCTTCCAGGCCCAGCTCACCGGCTGACCGGCCGGGACGGACCTGATCGTGGCCGGCCCGCGATCAGGTCCGCCCCGGGAGGCCGTCCAGCCGGCGACGCGCCACCGGGCCCAGCGGCGGCTCGTCCGGGTCGTCCAGCGCGCCCTCCACGACCCACGCGGCGAACCGCCGCAGCACCCGCGGGCGGGCATCCCGGCGCCCGGCCGGTGAGGAACGGCGGGACGAGGCCCTCGGGTTCGGTCCATCCGCCCACGAGAACCAGGCCCGCCTCGGCGAGAGCGGTCCGGGGGTCTGCCGTCCACGGGTTCATCCGCCCCACCCGGCCTCAGTCGCCGAGCAGGCGCAGGGCCTGGCGCAGGTTGTGCTCGGCGATGGCGGCCATCGCCTCGCGGGCCGGGAAGGGCCCGTCGAGCAGGCGCAGCGGTCCCGCCGTCAGCGAGAGGCGCTGGGCCAGTGCGTAGAGGGCGAGCCGGTCCTCGTCGAGGCCGTCCGCCGCCAGCGGCCGGTAGTCGGCCCGGGGCAGGCGGATCCGCAGGAAGACGTGCTCCCACTCGACGTCGAAGTACATCGTGCCCTCGATGTCGATCAGCACCGGGCGGCCGTCCGCGTCCACCAGTACGTGGTCGGGCCCGAGTTCGCCGTGCACCACCGGGTACTCGGCGCGCGGGCGCACCGCTGCCGCCAGGGCCCGCAGCCGGTCCGCGCACCGGTCCCGGGCTTCCGCGATCCGGGGGTCGCGCGCGGCCGCCTCGGCGAGGTCGCGCAGCGCGCGGTCCAGCACGACGCCCTCGCAGGACGGCCCGTGCGACGCTCCTCCCCCGTCGACCACCGCCACCTTCCCGTAGCGGGGCGCCCGGTGGCCGCGCATGGCGCCCAGTGCCTCGCCGAGCCGGGCCAGGACCGGGGCGGCGGCGTGCGGGTCGCGGGCGAGCAGCTTCTCCAGGCTCTCGCCGGGGACGTCCTCGACGATCGCGAGGTCGGCCGTGCGGTCGGCCGGGTCGTCGGCCGCGGGAGCGGCCGTGCCCGGGGCACTCCCGCCGTCCCGGTGCGTGGCGCGCTCGACGAACCGGAGCGCCGGGACCCGGACGCCGAGCGCGTCCAGCCGCGCGTGCGCGGCCTCGAACAGGTCGAGTCCGAGGCCGGGCGAGAACGGGTCGGCGAGGTCGTCGTCGCCCTCGGCCGCCGGCCAGTAGTTCTCGGTCCGGTCCCAGCGGTAGGCGATCGCCGTCGTCCCGTCGTCCATCCGCAGGCGGTAGACGCCCTTCTTGCTGCCGCCCGCCAGCCGCTCGACCGCTTCCAGCCGCCGCCCGCCGCCCAGCGCGGCCCGCGCCGCACCCGCCAACCGTTCCCGCACCACTGCCCCGCCCCTCGTCGTCCCGGTCGGCGGCACCCTACCGCCGCAGGTGGCGGCTCACGTCGCCGACCAGGGTGATCCGCACCCGCCGCTCGGCGAACCGCCACCGCCCGTCCTCCCCGCGCGCGAAGCGGTCGTGGTACCGGCCCCCGGCAATGGCCTGCAGCGGAAGCCCGGGCAGTGCCTGCAGCACGGTGACGTAGGAGCGGGCGACCGCCGTCCCCGCCGGCTCGTCGACCTCGACCGCCACATTGGTGGTGACGTGCTGGGTCCGCGGTGTCCCGTCGGCGTGGATGATCACCGTCTCCCGGAACATCGCCTCGATCGCCGCGCCGCCGCGCACCGGCTCGCCGCTGCCGACGAAGACGGCGTCGGCGAGCAGGGCGCCGAGGCCCGCGAAGTCGCCGTCGTCCACGAGTTCGGCGTAGCGCGCGATCAGGTTCTCGATCGCCCGGTGGCTCGGCACCGGATCGACGGGCGCGGTCATGGTCTCCCCCGGGGCCGGACGGCGGTCATCTCCCCTGATGTTCCCACGCCTTGATCGGGCGTCGGGTCCTGATGGGGCTCGGCGGCGGCGACCACGGGAAGCACCCGGCGGCTCGCCGTGCCCGCGTGGCAAGCGGCGTCCGGCGGCTACCGGACGGGTGCCTCGGCCAGGCGGGAGATCTCGGCGGCGACGGCCTCCGGTTCGGCGGCGACGGTGACGCGGGCGACGCCGTCCAGGCCCGGGTGGCCGCCGACCCGGACGGAGTGCCGCGCGTTGCGCAGCAGGTCGAGGTCGTTGATGTCGTTGCCGAAGGCGTTGTAGGCGTCGATCCCCAACGAGGTCAGCGCCTCCCACTTGTTGGTGGTGCCCGGGGCGAAGTCGATGATCGCCTCGTCGAGGTGGTGGTTGACGGTCATCCCGAGCGCGCGGCCGGCCTCGGCGAGGGCCGCCAGGTCGGTCGCGTCGACGACCAGGAACTTGACGACGGCGGGGAGTTCGGCGAGCTCGACCCGGCGGGCGAGGCCGCCCTGGTCGACCCGGCCGCGGATCGGGTGGTCGGCCGGTCCGGTGTAGGCGTAGTCCCACGGGCCGTCGGCGAGGTAGCCGGCTCGGAAGCGCTCGACCTCGGTCAGCAGCCGCCCGAGCTCACCGGCCTCGAACGCGGCCCGCGCCCGCACCTGTCCGTCGACGGAGACCAGGCTGCCGTTCCCGCCGATCAGCGCGGCGGTGGGGAAGGCCCCGTCAAGGACGGGCAGGAGGTCGCGGACCGGCCGGGCGGAGGCGAAGACCAGCTGGTGGCCCGCCCGCTCGCAGGCGTCGAGGGCGGCGAGGATCCGGCTGTCGATCGTCCGCCCGTCGAAGCAGAGCGTGCCGTCGATGTCGAAGACCGTGGTGCGGGCGCTGGAGGAGATCATAAGACGATGCTATCCAGCCGGTGCCGTACACGATCCACCACCGGTCCCGCCCGGAAACGCCCCCACGAGCCGGGCCCCTACTGGTAGTCGTCCATCAGCTCGCGGTCCACCGTCATGGCGGCCCGGTCCAGGGCCGGCAGGCCCAGGTGCTCGCAGATCAGCGCGGTGAGCCGCTGCTCGTGGTCCGGGCTCTCGGCGAACTCGCCCCCGATGCCCAGCCCGGCCGCCGTGACGAGGGGGGCCAGCGCGTTGGGCCAGCGCTCCCCGACGTGCTCGGCGCCCTCGTAGTCGACGCATGAGGAGATCCGGCCGTCCCGGTAGTGGTACGCCTTGGGGCCGTGGGCCTTGACGATGCAGGGGTTGGGCACGAACACCACCAGTTCGGCGCCCTCGGGGCAGAGCCCGCGGTAGTCGATGTCGTCGTAGTCGTTGCGGGACGGGTTGAGCATGGGGTGCACGATCACGCCCCACTCACCGGGCACCGGCTCCTCGCCCCGGGCGAAGGGCGGACGGTGCCGCGCGGTCAGCCCGTCGGCCACGGCGGCCCGGGTGGTTCCCCGGAAGTACACCAGGACGGTCTCGTCCTCTCCGTAGCCCTGTCCTTCCAGCCAGTCGATGGGGCCCCGGTGGATCCAGTCGTAGTCGGTCATGATCGACACCGTAGCCCTCGGCACCGACACGGCCGCCGGGACGGCCCTGGGGCGGCCCTCGGAGCGGCCCTCGGAGCGGCCGGAGTGGGAAGTCGGCCCGGCCGACTTCCTGCTCCCGAGGCCGGGACGGTCACGCGCGGGCCGGGCCGTTCGCCGGCCGCGCCGCGCGGCGGTGCCGGCGGACGGCGTCGCGGTTGGCACAGCGCTGGGTGCAGTAGCGCTTGCGGCCGGTCCGGGTGGTGTCGGCGAAGACGGTGGCGCACTCGGCGACGGCGCACCGGCCGAGTCGGTGCATGCCGCGGCCCACCAGGTGGAAGGCGGTGCCGACGGCGATCAGGGTGGACAGCACGGCGCCGAACGACTGGTGGTCGTCGCGGTAGTGGAGGTGCCAGCCGCCCGTGTGGTCGGTCAGCCGGGGGTGGGCGGCGTCGGCGGCGAGCATCCGGTTGAGCCGCGCGGCCCGTTCGCGGTCGTCGGCCGCGTCGACCACCGACTCCCAGGTGTCCAGCAGGGCCAGGATGCGCGCCAGGTCCGCCGGCCGGACCGGCCCGTCGACCACCAGCCCGGCCGCGCGGCAGCGGTCCGCCAGTTCCTCGGCGGTCCCGGGGCGCCGGTTGGCCAGGGCCGCGGCCAGGTGCACGGCGCTCTCGCCGTAAGGGTTGAGGTGCATAAGACCATGACAGCAGGCTGCTGGGCATGCGTCAGCACACCGACACCGGAAAGCCTTCCGCTCCGACGACTTCCACCTCACCGACTTCCGATCCGACGACTTCCGCACCGGCGGCTCCCGGGGACACCGCCCGCCCGCTCCGGTACCGCTGGGTGGTCCTGGCCGTCGCCACCGTCACCCAGGCCGCCTCCGGCTTCTTCGTGCAGGGCATCGGGGCGATGGCCGTTCCCCTGCAGCACGCACTGGACCTCAGCACCAGCCAACTCGGCCTGCTCCTGTCGGCCTCCCAACTGGTGCCGCTGGTCGGCCTGTTGGTGGCCGGCGAGCTGCTGGACCGGTACAACGAGCGCTGGGTCGTCGGCCTCGGCGCCGCCGTGGTCGCCGCGGCCCTGCTCCTCGGCAGCCTGGCGCAGGGGTACGCCTCCCTGCTGGCCGTCCTGCTGGTCGTCGGCGCCGGGTACAGCACCGTGCAGCCGGGCGGCAGCAAATCGGTGGCCTCCTGGTTCGACCCGGCCCAGCGGGGGCTGGCCATGGGCGTCCGCCAGGCCGGACTGCCGCTGGGCGGGGCGCTCGCCGCCGCCGTACTGCCGCTGGTGGCCGTGGCGTACGGGTGGCGGGCGGCACTGGTGGTCGGCGGGCTGGTCGCGTTCCTGGGCGCCGGGCTCTTCGCGGCCCTCTACCGGCGCCCGCCGACCGCCCCGCCGGTACGCCCCGCTCCCGCCCCGGCTCGCAATACCCCGGGCCCCGTGGCACCGACGGCCTCCGTCCGCGCCCGGCTGCGGATCCTCCGTGAACCGGCCATGGCCAGGCTCCTGTTCTCCGGCCTGGCCCTGGTCTCGGTGCACAGCGGCATCGGCGTGCTCGGCGCCCTGTACCTCCACGACGTGACGGCCCTCGGCCCCGGCGCCGGCGCCGCCGTCCTGGTGGCGGTCCAGGTCGCGGGGGCGGTCGGCCGGATCGCACTGGCGGCCTGGAGCGACCGGAGCCGCGCCGGGCGGTACCGGCCCGTCCTGGTCTGCCTGGCCGCGGTGGTGGCCGGGCTGGTGGTCCTGACGACGCCGGCGGGCCGGTCCCCCACCGCGGCCGCCGTCCTGTTCACCTGGCTCGGCTTCTTCGGGATCGGCTGGTACGGCCCCTGGGTGGCCCACCTGGCGGAGTCGGCGCCGCCCGGCCGGACCGGTTTCGCCCTCGGCCTGGTCATGGCGGTCAACCAGGTGGCCGTCGTCGTGGTCCCGCCCGCCCTCGGGCTGCTCCGCGACACCACCCACGGCTTCACCGCCGCCTGGGCGGCCCTCGCCGCGACCACGGCCGTGACCCTCGCGGCCACCGCCCGCCGGGGTGCCGGTGGGCACGGCACCCCTCCCCGGCCCGGGCGGCACACCGCCGGGTAGCGTACGGCCGTGAGCAACGAGACGCCTCCCGGGTGGTACCCGGTCCCCGGCCCGGACGGCGCCCCGGGCCACGAGCGCTGGTGGGACGGCAACGCCTGGACCGGCGACGTCCGGCCGGCCCAGGGCGCCTACGGCTACCCGGGCCAGGAGGCGTACCCGGCGCAGCAGGCGTACCCGGCCTACCCGGCTCACCCGTCCCAGCAGGCCTACCCCGGCGCGGGCTACGGACAGCCCGGCCCCGGCTACCCGCCCCCGACCCCAGCTCCCAAGCGGGTCAAGCCCGGCGTGCTCATCAGCATCGCGGTCGGCGTCCTGGCGATCGGCGGCAGCGTCGCCGGGATCGCGCTCAGCCGCGGCGGCGACCCGGCGGCGGACCCGACCACCGACCCCACCGTCCCCGTCACCAGCAGCACCGGCCCGACGACCAGCCCCACCCCCGCCCCGAAGCCGTCCACGCCCAAGCCCGCCCCGGTCCTCCGGAGCACCGTCGCGGACAAGCAGCACTCGATCACCCTGCCGCTGTTCGAGGGCTGGGAGGTCTCCGCGACCGACACCCCGCAGTGGTCGGTCTACCTCGGCAGCGGCCGCTACACCTGCGCGAACGGCAAGGCCTGCATCCGCGGCCGGTTCTCGGTGGAGAAGAACACCGTCCAGGGCGACACCCCCAAGGCCGCCGCCGACGCCGCCATGCCGACGGTCGCCAAGCAGATCTTCAGCGGCATGGCCTCGCAGACCGACTACGGCTCGGGCACCATCACCGTGGCCGGCGTGGCCGGGTACGCGACCCGCTGGCACATCACCAACACCGACGGCACCCAGGGCTTCGTCCTGCTGGCCGCCCTCCCCGCCAAGGGCGGCGGCTACGTGGTCTTCGACGGCGGCGTGGACGAGGACCCGGCCGCCCCGGACGTCTCGGTGCTCGACCAGATCCTCCTGGGCGTCAAGAAGGACGACACCCCGACCAGCGGCACCTGACGCACCGCTCCGGGGCGCCGCCGGCCGCCCGGTTCCACCGCCGTGGGGCCAGGCCGCCACAGCGTTCGACGCAGGGCCGACAGCCATCCTCGTCCAGGGCCGCCGAAGCGTGGGCCCACTCGGACACCGACGCTCCGGAACCCACGACAGCCATCCGCCACGGCGGACGCCACAGGACCACCCGACGCGGGCACCCGCCTCCGGCTACGCCGGTTGATCGCCCGGGAGTTGGTCCGGCGGCGAGGGGGGCGGGAGGGGGCGCGGGCGGGCGGCGGGGCGGTCGCTGCGGCGCAGGACGAAGACCACCGGCAGGGCGATCAGGCTGGGCCCGGCGAGCAGGCCGGCCAGCCACTGGCGGCCGTCGAGGCCGACGAGCACCGAGCCGACGAGCATCCCGGCGGCGAGCACGAAGCCGGCCACCAGGCCGCCGACGTAGAGCTGGTGGGCGCGCTGGTCGCGGCGTTCCCGGGCCGCGATCCGGGCGCGCTCGGTCGCGTGCTCCTCCCTGAGGCGGACCGTTTCGAGGGACGCCCGATGGCGCTCCCTTGCCGTCTCCCGGGTGTGCTCTCGCTGGAGTTCCAATTCGAGGTGCTCCAGGGCCACCCGCAGGTGCTCGGGCGGGAGTTGGGCCCACTGGGTGGCGATCTCCAGGGCCGTCGGGCGGCGGAGGCGGCCTTCCTCGGGGGTGGTCACCGGTCGTCACCTCGGGGTGCGGGGGCGGACTGGTCGGGGCCGTGGGCGACGCCCGGCGGCGGGCCGAGGCGGAGGAACAGCCGCTCCAGGCCCGTGGCGACGGTCTCGGCGGCCGCCGGGGTCAGCGGGTCCTGGGCGTACTCGTGCAGGGGACGGTAGCGGGAGGCGGCACCGCTCCCGACGATCACCAGGTCGTCGTCCCGCCCGGTGGAGTCGATCCGCTCCGGGAGGACGGCGCTTCCGGCGACGGGGCCCTTGACGACCGGCGGGCCGGCCGGGTCCCCCATCTCCCAGACCACCGAACTCTCCGGCAGCGGGGCCGCCCGGCCGGGCGCCGACCCGGCCGCGGAGCGGGGCGCGCCCCACGAGGCGACATCCCCTCCCCGCCCGGCCCCGCTCCCCCGCCGCCGCGGCCACAGGACCGCCAGCAGCACCAGCACGGCCGGCCCCGCCGGCACGGCC
Source organism: Kitasatospora sp. NPDC001119 (assembly GCF_053598475.1). Taxonomy (NCBI): domain Bacteria; kingdom Bacillati; phylum Actinomycetota; class Actinomycetes; order Kitasatosporales; family Streptomycetaceae; genus Kitasatospora; species Kitasatospora sp. NPDC001119. The sequence goes on along the minus strand of NZ_JBSFKI010000013.1, from coordinate 196,003 downwards.
GCCCACCAGCCGATCCCGGTGGCGGCGTACAGCGTCAGCGACACCGCCCACACCAGGGCGACCGAAACGCCGTAGGCCACCTGTCTGTTCCGCATCCCGCCCCCGCACCCCCTCCGACCGGTTCGAACTCAGGCCCGAGCTTCGACCCGAGCCTACCCACGACGAGGGCCCCTCGACCGGACAACCCGGTCGAGGGGCCCACGAAGTGACGTCCGATCAGCTGTGCTGCGGCGCGGGCAGCGTCGCCGATCCCCCGAGCAGCGGCCACTCCCGGTGGAAGGGCGGCAGCGGCAGCTTGCCCTCGATGATCGGGGTGCCGAAGACCTTCAGGTGGGCGAGCAGCGAGCCGTTCAGGTCGACGCCGCCGACCAGCGACCAACTGCCCTGCACCTGCGGCGGGTTGCCGGAGGAGTCGGCGACCAGCGAGCCCTCGGCCTGGGCGCGCAGGTAGGGGGCGACGGTGGCCTCCACGCCGACGGTGTCGTACAGGCCGAGGCTGATCTCGGCGCCGAGCGCGGCCCGCACGCCCGCCTTGCCGTTGAGCCGCACGTGCACCGGGGTGACCTTGGTCTCGGCGTTGGTGACCGGGGTCCAGCCCTTGCCGCCGGTGTAGTCGGCGCGGACCGCCCAGGTGCCGGTGGCGTCCTGCTCCGCCTCCAGGTGGACCTGGCCGTCGGCGCTGACCTCCAGGTAGCAGGTGAGGCCGAGGTTGACGACCACCGGCAGGCCGGCGACCGTCAGCACCGGGCTGGCCTGCAGCTTGGCGAAGGGCACCCGGATGGGCGCCGCGCCGGTGCTGCGGGCGGCGTCGCCGGTGACCTTCCACTGCGCGTGGGCGCCGAGGTCGAAGCCGATCGAGGCGGTGCGCGGACTGCCGGCCGCGGCGCCGTGGTAGGCGAAGTGGACGGCCGGGTGGAGCTGGAGCGAGCCGGAGGCGTCGAGGCTGGCGCCGTCGGGCAGCGGGACGGGGGCCTTGAGGTTCACCTCCAGGGTGCCGGAGGCGTCGGCCTGGACGCCGTTGCCGGTCAGGCCGGCGGTGGCCTTGAGGTCCTTGACCAGCGGGGTCACCGTGATGCCGTGCGGGTCGACGGGGACGTTGCCGTCGGCCTCGGTGCCGCCGAGGAGTTCGGCCAGGGTGGCCGGGCGGGTGGTCAGGGCGAGCGTGTTGCCCGCTCCGGGGCGGACGCCGGTGACGGCGACCAGTGCGCCCTGCGGTGCGGCGGCGGTGGGCGGGCTGGCGATCAGCTGCCCGGGCTGGACGGCGGCGGTGGCCGCACTGGGGGCGGCGCTCGGAGCCGCGCTCGGTACGGCGCTCGGCACGGCACTGGGAGAAGCGCCAGGAGCGGTGCCGGGGACGGCACTTGGCGAGGTCGGGGCCGTGGCGCCCGGCCCCGTCGCCGACAGCACCGCCGTCCCGCCCGCCGGGTCGTACGCCGTCAGCTGGAGGTTCTTCGTCGCCGCCGTGACGGCGCCACCGTCCTTGCCGGGGCTGCCGATCGCGGCCTGCTGGTCGCCGGCGGGCGCGGCGGTGACGGGCGCCTTGCCCGGGGTCGGACGGCCGGTGGCGGGACTGGCCGCTCTGGCGTGCGGGGTGGCACCGGCGGGCCGGGCGGCGGCGGCCGGGCTGCCCCCGGCGGCGGTCGCGGCCGGGTCGGCGACGGTGGCGGCGGCCGGTTCGGCACCGGCCTGGGTGGCGCCGGGGTCGGTCGGCCCGCACGCGGTGGCCCCGGCGAGGATGAGGGTGAGGGTGAGGACGGCGGGGCCGGAGGCCCTGCCTATGGAACTTTTGAACACGCGGCGTCATGTTACTGACGAGGAATAAGTTTGTCGAAGACAGGCCAAAAAAGCCAGCCCGATCAGGTTTAACCACAGGTCAGCGGAGGCGTGCCGATTCTCCCAGCCGCGCCGCCGGCAGCGGCGCCCCGTCCGGGACCACAGCGGAAGCCCCACCCCCGCCCGACAGCTCCGCGAGGTACCGCGAGCGCGCCATCGGCTCGGCCCCGAGGCTCCGCACGTGCGGCCCGTCCCACTGGGCGTCGAGCAGCCGCCCGCCCGCCGCGCCGAACCGCGCCCCGAGGTCGGCGACGGCGACCCGGGCGGCGTCCGGGCGGCGGTGGAACATCGAGTCCAGACTCAGCACCGGCCCGACCGCGATCCCGAACACCCCGCCGATCAGCTCCTCCCCCTCCCACACCTCCCCGCTGTGCGCCGCCCCCAGCTCGTGCAGCCGCACCAGCACCGCCGCCAACTCCTCGGTGAGCCAGGCCGGTTGACGACCCTCGGCGCACGCCGCCAGCACCCGCCCGAAGGCCCGGTCCGCGCTCGTCCACCACGTGGACCGGTTGCGCAGCCGCCGCGCCAGCCGGCTCCCGAGCCGGACGCCGTCGGGCGCGATCACCGGCCGGGGGTCGGGCGACCACCAGGCGAGCGCGTACGGGTCCGCCCCGCCGGGCAGCAGCGCCACCTCGCCCGCCTCGACGGCGTCCCCGTACACCGCCTCGTTGTACGCGCTCGCGTAGACGTCCGCCGCCGGCAGCGGGAACAGCCCGCGCCGGTACGCCGCCAGCAGCCCGCCGGGGCCGAGCGCGCCGAGCGACCCGCCGAAGGCCACCGGGCCGTCGCCGGGCCCGTGCCGCACGTCCAGCGCGCCGAGCACATCCAGTGCTTCGAGCGCCTCGGAGGGGCTCACGGCGACGCCGCCCGCAGGAAGCCCTCCCGCTCCAGCCCCGCCAGGTAGTGGTCGATCAACCCCGCCTCCACCGGCGGCAGTTCGATCCCGCTCCCGGCCAGCGCCGCGTCCGCGTTCGCCCGCTCGAACAGCGGGAACGTCGGCCGGAAGTACATCTCGCTGACCGACAGCTCCGACCCCGGCGCGCGGTCCACGAACAGCGGGACGAACGGCGCGATCGGGTGCGTCGGGTTCCCGGCGGCGAACCGGACCAGCCGCCGCACCCAGTCCCCGTACGGCAGCGGGGCGATCCGGTGGCCGCGCGCCCGCAGCCGCTCGGCGAGGTCGGCGAGGGTGCCCGGGCGCGGGGAGGTGAGGTGGTAGACCTCGCCGGCGGCGGGTGCGTGGGCGGCGATGTGCGCGATGGCCCGGGCGAAGCGGTCGGCGGGGACGAAGTCGAGCAGCAGCCGCACGTCCGGATAGGTCCCGCTGTCGGCCAAGTAGGCGATCAGCGCGCACAGTTCGGTGCCGGTGTTCATCGCCCCGGACGCGAGGTCCCCGGTGACGTCGTTGGTGCGCAGCACGGTGACCGGCAGCCCGGCGGCGGCCGCGTTGTGCAGCAGCTGTTCGGCGACCCACTTGCTCTCGACGTAGCCGACGCCGAGCCGTTCGGGGTGGGCGAGCGGGGTGCGCTCGGTGACCTTCGGGACGCCGGCCGCGCCGAAGCCGGCCAGCACGGCGAGGGTGGAGAGGTAGTGCACGGGGATGCCCCGGCTGTGCCCGGCGAGCCGGACGACCTCCCGGGTGCCGCCGACGTTGGCCGCACGCAACTGGTGGTACGGGTAGAGGAAGTTGACCTGTCCGCCGAGGTGGTGGATCGCGTCCAGGTGCCCTGCCAGCCAGTCGAATTGACGGTCCGTCAGGCCGAGCTTCGGTCGGGTGAGGTCCCCGACCAGCGGCACCACCCGCCGGTCGGCGAGGTCCTGCCGCAGGAAGCGCTGCCGCGCCGCCCGAAGCCGTTCCAGCGCGTGTTCCTCGTCGGGCGCGCGGACCAGGCAGTGGATGCGCGCCCGGGTGGTGGCGAGCAGCGCGTGCAGCAGGTGGGCGCCGCAGAAGCCGGTGGCGCCGGTGAGCAGGATCTCGGCGGGTTCGGCGCGGGAGGGCGCCGGGCTCCAGGACTGCCGGAGGTCCTCGGTGAGCCGGGCCTCCGCGAACCAGTCGACCGCGGCGTCCCGTACGGCCCCGGCGGGGGTGTCCGCGCGCGCCGCCGACAGCGCCGCCGCGAAGGCGCGCAGGACGGGCTCGCGCAGCAGCGCCCGGGTGAGCGTGCGCACCTGCCCGACGTCGATGCCGAGCAGGATCCGGGCCCGCGCCAGCATCTCCATCGCGAGCAGCGAGGTGCCGCCGAGCGCGAAGAAGTCGCCGTCCGGGCCGATGTGTTCGACGCCGAGCAGCTCCGCCCACAGCTGTCCGACGGCCGCCTCCAGCGCCCCGGCTCCGGCGGGGTCGGGTGCGGGAGCCGGCGAAGGGGTCGACGGGGGAACGGGAGCCGACGCCGGGGAGCGCACCGGCGCGTGCGGCAGCCGCCGCCGGTCGATCTTCCCCGCCGCCGTGAGCGGCATCGCCTCCAGCGGCACGAACTCGGCCGGCACCAGGTACTCCGGCAGCCGGTCGGCCAGGAACGCCCGGAGCCCCGGCGCCCCGACGGCCGTCCCGGAGGCGGGCGTGTAGTACGCGGTGAGCGTGCGGCTGCCGTCGGCCGCCTCACCGTCGGCCGCGACCCGGGCCTGTCGGACGCCCGGGTGCGCGGCCAGGACGGCCTCGACCTCGGCCGGGTCCACCCGGTGCCCGCGCACCTTCACCTGGTCGTCGAAGCGGCCGAGGATCTCCAGCTGCCCGTCCGCCCGCCACCGCCCGGCGTCGCCGGTGCGGTACATCCGCTCGCCGGGCAGCGGCGCGTACGGGTCGGGCAGGAAGGACTCGGCGGTGAGCCCGGCCTGCCGCCAGTAGCCCCGGGCCAGACCGGGCCCGCCGAGGTGGATCTGCCCCTTCTCCCCGGGCCGGACGGGGCGCAGCCGGGCGTCCAGCACGTGCACCCGCACCCCGGGCAGCGGCCGTCCGATCGGCACGGGCGCGGCCGGGGTGCCGCCCGCCCCCGCGGAGCTTCCGCCGCCCCCGTCGAGCAGCTCCGCCGTGACCTCGCAGAGCGTCGAGGTGACGGCCGCCTCGGTGACCCCGTACGCGTTGAGCAGCCGGGCGCCCGGCAGCCGCTCCAGGCAGTGCCGGCAGTCGGCGGCGTGCACGGCGTCCCCGCCGACCACCACCAGGCGCAGTCCCTGGGGGCCGGGCCCGCCAGGCGGGAGCAGGTCGAGCAGGTGGTGCCAGTAGGCGGGGGTGAGGTCGGCGACGGCCAGGCCCAGCCCGGGCAGCCGGCCGGCCAGCTCGGTGGGCGCCCAGGTGCCGCCCGCGCCGCCGCCCCCGCCGAGCACCACCGTCGCGCCCGCGAGCAGCGCGCCGAACGCCTGCTCCAGCGCGGTGTCGGAGCCCAGCGCGGCCAGGTGCAGGACGCGTTCGCCGGGGCGCAGCCGGTAGGCGTGGACGATCCGGTCGAGGGTGAACAGCAATGCGCGGTGGGTGACGGGGACGCCCTTGGGGCGGCCGGTGGTGCCGGAGGTGTAGATCAGGTAGGCGAGGTCGTCGGGGACGGCGCCGTCGTCCCCGGCGAAGAACGCCCCGGGGTTCAGGGGCTCCCCGCCGTCCTCCGGCCCGAGCACGGACACCCCGAGCACGGACGCCCCGGGGACGGACACCCCAGGGGCGGACACCCCCAGGACGGACGCCCCAGGCGCCTCCGGGAACCCGTCACCGTCCGCGACCACCACCCGCGCCCCGCAGTCCTCGACCAGCCGGGCCAGTCGCCGCGGCGGGTGGGCCGGGTCGAGCGGCAGGAAGGCCCCGCCGGCCTTGAGCACGGCCAGCCAGGCGGTGACCAGGCCCGCCCCGCGGTCCAGGCAGACCGGCACCACCTGCTCCGGGCCGGTCCCGTGCGCCCGCAGCGCGGCGGCCAACCGGTCGCTGCGCAGGTCGAGTTCGCGGTAGCTCAGCGTGGCGTCCGCGGCGATGACGGCGACCGCGTCCGGGTCGTGCGCCGCCCGCGCGCGGAACAGCCCGTGCACCGTGTCCGCGAATCCGGCGACGGTGTGCGGGAATCCGGCCGACGGGTCCGCCGATCCGGCCGTCGGGTCGGCGATTCCGCCCGCCGCCCGCCGTACCGGGGCGCCGTCGGGGAAGCCCAGCCCGGCCGGGCGCCACTCGCGCTCCACCCAGTCCCGGCAGTCGGCCCGTCCGGCCGGCCCGTGGACCTGCTGCCAGCCGGCCGGGACGGTCAAGTCGCCCGGCCAGATCGCATACTGACCGTTGCCGTTGCGGACCACGGCGTGACGGCCGGAGCTCGCATCCGTTCGTACGCCCTGTGCGCTGTCTACTGCGTCGTCCACCGGCTTGACCTCGTGCTGTGGCGGCAGAATGCTGGGGAGTGCGACATTTCCGACTATACGCACTCCTGCCCCGTCGAGGACGTCCGGTCGCACCCCCCACCGGACGCCTCGCTGCTGCGCGAAAGCGCTCATCCGCCCCACCCGGACCGGCTCCTACGCCCGGCCCGTCCCGTCCTCACCCGAACTCCCCCGCCCGACCGGCGGGGTGATGTCGTGGAGGAGGTAGCCTCGTTGACTCGCCGGCGACAACACCTGATGGTCTGTTACCTGCTCTGGATGGTGCTGTTCACCGGCATCTACTACGCGAATCCCGGCCAGCGGATCATCTGGTGGACCGGCATCGGCCTCGGCGGCGTCGCCGCCATCGTGGTCGGCGTCCGCCTCAACCGTCCCGCGCACGCGCGCTACTGGTACGTGCTGGCGCTCGCCAACCTCAGCTTCACGGTGGGCGAGGTGGTGCAGGCCGTCCAGCTGGACATCCTGCACGTGCCCAACCCGTTCCCGTCCGTCGCGGACGGCTTCTACCTCGCCGAGTACGTGCTGTACGCGGTCGGCGTGCTGGGCTTCATCCGCTGGCGCACGGCCCGTCAGGACCGCGCCGGGCTGCTCGACGCCCTCGTCCCCACCATGGGGCTGGCCCTGCTCGCCTGGATCTACCTGATCCTCCCGTACGCCCGGAACCCGGACCTCGACTGGTTCCAGAAGGCCGTCTCGATCGCCTACCCGCTCGGCGACGTGGTCGTGCTCGCCCTGCTGCTGCGGCTGCTGACCCCGCGCGGCGGCAACTCCCGCTCCCTGCAGCTGCTCGCCGTCGGCTCGCTCGGCATCATGGTCTCCGACGTGCTGTACGGGCTGATCCAGCTGCACGGCACCTGGCACATCGGCACGCCGGTCGAACTCGGCTGGGCGGCCTTCTACACCGCCTGGGGCGCGGCGGCGCTGCACCCGTCGATGGTCGAGCTGACCCGTCCGGTGCCCACCCAGCAGCCGGACCTGAGCACCGCCCGGCTGGTGCTGCTCACCCTGGCCTCGCTGATCGCCCCGGCGATCCTGATCATCGAGGCGCTGGCCGGCAACACCAGCAACGCGGGCGTGATCGGCGCCTTCTCGGCGGTGCTCTACCTGCTGGTGCTGGCCCGGCTGGCGGTGGTCGTCTCCGCCCGCAGGCAGGCCGTGGCCCGCGAGCGGGCGCTGCGCGAGGCGGGCGCCCGGCTGACCGCGGCCGTCACGGTGGGGGAGGTCGCGGACGCCGTCCAGTCCGCCGCCTCCACCCTGATGCCGGCCGAGGCCGGGCACGTCGCCCTGCTCTCCGTCGCCGAGGCCGGGGTGCTGCACGTCCGGCACGCCGGGAGCGACACCCCCCGGCCCACGCCCGGGGACACCGCGCAGTCCGACCGGGTGCTGGAGCTCGCCACCGCCCGGGAGACCGTGCTGCTGCCCGTCGGCTCCCTCGGCCTGGACCCGGCCGCCACCCCGGCCGACGGCGGACTCCTCGCCCGCCTCGGCGGCATGCCGTACGCCCTGGTCTGCCCGCTCACCCTCGCCGAGCGCCCCTCCGGCGACCCGCTGATCGGCGCGCTCGTCGTCACCGGGACGGAGCAGGAGCTGGCCGGCCTCTGGAGCTCGCTGGAGATCCTCGCCGCGCAGGCGGCCCTCGCGGTCGAGCGGGTGGTACTGAGCCGCGAGGTCACCCAGCGCAACAGCGAGCTGTACTTCCGCACCCTGGTGCAGAACGCCAGCGACGTCATCCTGATCCTCGACGCCGACGACGGCGTGCGCTACGCCTCCCCGTCCGCCGCGACGGTGCTCGGCCGCCCCGACCTGGCCGGCACCCCGCTGACCGACCTGGTCCCGCCCGAGGACAGCCGGGAGGTCGGCAAGGCGCTGGCCCGGATGCGCGGGACCGCCGAGCCGCCCCGGGGCGAGCAGCCGCGCGAGCACTGGCGGCTGCTGCGCCAGGACCGCACCCCGATCGAGGCCGAGGTCCGCTCCGACGACCTGCGCGCGGACCCGACCGTCGGCGCCCTGGTGCTCACCCTGCGCGACGTGACCGAGCAGCGGCAGATGGAGCGCGAGCTGACCCACCGGGCCTTCCACGACTCGCTGACCGGCCTGGCCAACCGGGTGCTGTTCCAGGACCGGGTCGGGCACGCGCTCTCCCGGGGCGAGCGCAGCGGGGCCGTCACCGGGGTGCTCTTCATCGACCTGGACGACTTCAAGGTGGTCAACGACACCCAGGGGCACGCGGTCGGCGACGAGCTGCTGGTCGCCGTCTCGCTGCGGATCTCCACCGCGCTGCGCGCCTCGGACACCGCCGCCCGGCTCGGCGGCGACGAGTTCGCCGTCCTGGTGGAGGACGCGAGACGGCCCGCCGACGTGGACACCATCGCGTCCGGGGTGCTGGCGGTGTTCGCCGAACCGTTCAAGCTCACGTCGGGCACGGTGCGGGTGACGGCCAGCATCGGTGTGGCGACCACCGAGGACAGCGTGGACGCGACCGAGCTGCTCACCCACGCCGACCTCGCGCTCTACTCCGCCAAGGCGGCCGGCCGCCGCCAGTGGCGCCACTACCGGCCGGCCCTCCAGACCGGCATGGTGGAGCGGCACGAGCTGAACGAGCACCTCGACTCGGCGATCGCCGAATCGGCCTTCCAGCTGTACTACCAGCCGATCGTCGACCTGCGCACGGGCGATCTGGTCGCCTTCGAGGCGCTGGTCCGCTGGCCGCACGACCGGCGCGGCATGGTGCTGCCCGACGAGTTCATCGCCCTCGCCGAGGAGAGCGGCCAGATCGTCCCGCTCGGCGCCTGGGTGCTGGAACGCGCCGCCCAGGAGGTCGCCGCCTGGCACGCCGCGAGCTCGGCGGCGCGGACGGCCGCCGGCCGGCCGCCACTGCGGGTCAACGTCAACGTCTCGGCCCGCCAGTTCCGCGACGCCGGCTTCGTGGACGTGGTCCGCCGGGCGCTGGCCGCCACCGGCATCGACCCCCACACCCTCGTCCTGGAGCTCACCGAGTCGGTGCTGATGCGCCGCGACGACCGCGTCCACGCCGACATGGCCACGCTGTCCGGACTCGGTGTCGGCATCGCCATCGACGACTTCGGGACCGGCTACTCCTCGCTGTCCTACCTGCGCGAGTTCCCGATCTCCCTGCTCAAGATCGACAAGTCCTTCATCGACGGCCTCGGCCACTCGCCCCAGCAGTACGCCCTGGTCGAGGGCATCACCCGGATCGCCGACACCCTCGGGGTCCAGGTCATCGCCGAGGGCATCGAACACCCCGACCAGCGCGACCTGCTCGCCGCCATGGGCTGCCCGCTCGGCCAGGGGTACCTCTTCGCCCACCCCATGGACTCCCCCCACGCCCGCGCCCTGGTCCGCCGGACCTCCTACGAGCCGGTCTGAAATCCTCCCCGGCTACACCTTCCGCAGGGCGCGCGACAGCACCGTGAGCAGCGCCAGCGTCGGCCTCGCATGCCCCGCCTCGACAGCCCGGACGTCGGCCTCGGCGAGGCCCGTGCGAACGGCGAGGTCGGGGAGGGTGAGACCGAGGGCGGTGCGGCGGGCCCGGACGGCGCGGGCCAGGGCGTCGGCGGGGTCGCCGTCCGGGTGGGCGGGGAAGTCCTCGATCAGGGGGCGCGCCAGATCCACCGAACTCTCCTCATCGGCCTGCGGGGCGCACAGTTTGACACGCCGTCAGCCCTGGACGGCCCCAAGCGGAGGTCAAGGTTCCTTGACCTCCGCTTGGGCCTCCCCCGCCGTCAGGAGTCGGTGCGGACCAGGTCGAGCAGCCCCGGAAAGCGCTGGTCCAGGTCCTCGCGGCGCAGCGTGGCGGCCCGGCTGTTGCCGCGGTCGACCTGGCGGATCAGGCCGGACTCGCGCAGCACCCGGAAGTGGTGGGTGAGGGTGGACTTGGAGACCGGGAGGTTGAAGGAGGCGCAGGTGCGCGCCGCCCCCTCGCCCTCCCGCAGCAGGGCCGCGACCACGCCGTAGCGCAGCGGGTCGGCGAGCGCGCCCAGGACGGTGCGCAGGTCCATCTCCCCGGTCGAGGGGTGGCCTTCGGCGTCGGGCATCGGTTCCTCCTCCGCAAGGTATGGGTTGCATCGTACCTCGGCGCCGTGACAGCTTTAGGTTCGATCAAATCCGTACCTGGCCACCCCGTGGCCGGTTCAAGCCTGGAGTCACACCCCCTTGAGCACGCAGCCCACACAGGCCGCACAGCCGACGCAGGCCATGCCGGCCGCGCCGTCAGACGCCCCCGACCAGCGGCGACGCCCCGCCCACACCCCCGTCCTCGCCGCCGTCCTCCTCGCGGTCTTCGTCGTCCCGATGTCCATCTCCGGCACCGCGGTCGCCCTCCCCCGGATCGGCGCCGGCACCCACGCCGACCTCGCCCCGCTCCAGTGGGTGGTCAACGCCTTCAACGTGGCCTTCGCCTGCTTCACCCTGGTCTGGGGCTCGGTCGCCGACGTCATCGGCCGGGCCAGGGCCTTCGCCGCCGGCGTCGCCCTCTACGCGCTCGGCTCGCTCGCCAGCGCCGTCGCCGCCGACGTGCTCTGGCTGGACGCCGCCCGCGCCCTCACCGGCATCGGCGGCGCCGCGATCTTCTCCTGCGGCGCGGCGATCCTCTCCACCGTCTTCGACGGCCCGGCCCGCGCCCGGGCCTTCGCGCTGTTCGGCACCGTCGCCGGGGCCGGCGTCGCCCTCGGCCCGTCGCTGGCCGGCGTGCTGGTGCAGGGTCTCGGCTGGCGCTGGGTGTTCGCGGTGCACGCCGTCGCCCTGGCGTTCGTCCTGCTCGCGCTGCCCGCGATCGCCCGCGCCGTGGCCGCCACATCCGCCGGCAGCGGCGGCACCGGCGAGGGGCGGATCGATGTCCCCGGCAGCGCGCTGTTCGTGCTCGCCATGGTGCTGCTCACCACCGCCATCGTCCAGGGCTCCCAGTGGGGTTGGGGCAGCGCGGGCGTGCTCGGCCTGTTCGCCGGCGCGGTCGCCGTACTCGGCGTCTTCGCGGCCGTCGAGCACCGCAGCGCCCACCCGATGCTGGACCTCGGCCTGCTGCGCGACCGCCGCTTCCTCGGCCTCTGCCTGGTGCCGGTGGCCGCCTCCTTCGGCTTCGTCACCGTGCTCACCTACCTGCCGAGCTACCTGACCGCCGTCACCGGCCGCGGCACCGGCGCCGCCGGGCTGCTGATGCTGCTGCTCACCGCACCGGTGCTGGTCCTGCCGATGCTCGCCGCCAGGCTGGTCGCCCGCGGCGTGCGCCCGCTCACGCTGGTCCTGCTCAGCCTGGCCTGCCTGGTGGCGGGCGACCTCGCCCTCACCCTGCTCTCCCCCTCCGCCACCGTGCTGCTGCTCGCCGCCCCGATGCTCATCACCGGCGCCGGAATGGGGCTGTCGGCCGGCCTGGTCGACGGCCAGGCGCTGGAGTTGGTCGACCCGGCCAAGGCCGGCATGGCGGCGGGCTTCCTCAACACCCTGCGCCTGGGCAGCGAGGCCGTCGCCGTCGCGGTGTACGGCTCCGCGCTGGCCACCGTGCTCGGCACCCGGGTCTCCGACGGCATCGGCGCGCACCCGGATGCCTCCCGGGCCGGCGAGGTCGCCGACCGGGCGGCCGGCGGGGACCTCGCGGGCGCCACCGAACTCTCCGGCGCCACCGACCACCGCGCCTTCACGGGCTTCCTCACGCACGCCTACGACTCCGCCTTCCACTCCGTGCTGTGGGGCCTGGCGGCCGTCGGCGCGCTGCTCGCCGTCCTCATCGCGCTCCTGCTGCGCGGCTCCACCGCCAGGACCACGGCCTGACGGACGCCGACCGGCCCGCCGCCACGAGGGCGACGGGCCGGGGCAGGAGCGGCGGGCGGATCAGCCCAGCGGCAGCTCCAGCCGGGACTCGTTCCCGCTCGGCGAGCCGATGGTGACGGTGCCCTGCTCCGCGGCGTAGGAGTACAGCTGGTCGCGGCTGTTGACGACCAGCGCCACCCGGTGGCCGACCGGCACGTCGTACGCGGCCGGCTGGAGCTGCCAGTCGACGGTGGTGTCCTGGCCAGGGGTCAGATCGAGCACGGTGTACGGCTCGTGGGTGATGATCCGCGCGGAGCCGTCCGGGGCCACGTCGAACAGGTACGCCACCAGCGTGGCGGCCTCCTCGGTGCTGTTCACGGTCAGCCGGACCGACGCGGCGCCCCGGATGCGGCGGGCCGTCTCGCCGCTGCCGGTCAGCGGATCGGTCGACCAGACCAGCAGGTTCTCCCGCTCGAACTCGGCCAGGACGTACTTCCGGGGGTTGCCCGTCCACTCCTTCTGGCCGGTCTTCAGGACCTCGTCCACCGCGGTGGCCTTGGTCTCCAGGCCGGCGGTGAAGCTCCGCGACCAGCCGGCGTTCTGCTTGTCGGCCAGCGCGCCGTCACCGTCGCCGTTGACACCGGTGAGGTACCAGGCCTCCGTGCCGGCGGTGACGTCCGCCCACGAGTCGTGGCCCTCCCGGCGGGCGGCCTCGGTGATCCGCTGCCCGCCGCCCAGCACCGGCTTGGTCTTGTAGGTGAACATCACCTGGCTGGTCACCTGCCGGCGGTTCGGCGCCTCGTTGTCGGCGCCCAGCAGGTGGTGGTCCAGGAACTCGTAGGCCTCCCGGAGGGGCTCCGCCAGACCGGGGAAGGGCAGGTGGGTCAGCAGGCCGGACAGGCCGGCGCCCTCGGGCGCGCCGTGGTCGCCGATCCACAGGTTCAGCTGCTTCGGCACGTTCAGCCGGTTGAACGTCTCGATCACCGAGGAGGCCGGGAAGAGGGTCTCGTGCCAGGTGTTGGAGACGAAGGTCGGGATGCCGCGCGCGTTGGTGATGTCGGCGTAGGCCTCCGGCGAGCGCTCGGTGCCCCAGGCGACCACCTCGTCGAGGTTCCGGCCGGTCGCGAAGCTGTCGAGGATCTCCTGGGTGACCGCGTCGAACTTGTCCTCCTTCTCGCCGCCGGTGAAGCCGATCAGCAGCTCGACGGCCTTCACGTGCCGGGTGCCGTTGGCGTAGAGGCTGGTGGCCAGGTTGCCCCAGGTGCTGAGCGCGACCACGGCGGCCACCCGGTTCGCCGGGTCGTGCGCGGCGACCAGCTGGCTGATCCCGGAGCCGTAGGACTCGCCGAGGAAGCCCACCCGGCTCGGCTCGAAGTGCTCCATGGCGTAGTCGATCACCGTCGACCCGTCGGCCCAGTCGTAGGGCCCGGCGACGTCGACGTGCCCCTCGGAGGTGGAGATCCACCCCGGGAAGCCGAGACCGCGAGGGGTGTAGGCGAGGACGTGGTAGCCGCGCTGCGCCAGCTTGAGGTACGCGTACACGAAGGGCAGCCAGCCGACCGGGCTCCAGCCTGCGGGCACGATCACCACGGGGCGCGGCTGGTCGCCGTTCAGCTTGATGGAGAACGCCGAGAGACGGACGCCGTCCCCCGAGGTGATCCTGGGCACGCCGATCGTGGCGATCCGCCGCACCGCGGCCACCAACTCCGCGAGCTCCGGCGGGAGCTGGACCGTCTCGTCGCCCTGGAGGGCCGCCAGCAGGCCGTTGCCGAGGTCGATGACGGCCGGGTTGACGGTGGCGGCGCCCGGGCCCCAGAGGCCGTTGTCGGCGACGGAGGCCAGCGTCGCCTCGGTGATCGACGGGGAGGAGTTCGGCTCGGTCATGCGGAATCACCCTTTCCTGAACGGATTATCGAACGGCTTCCTGATCAGAAGAGGGGTCGGCGAAACTGACGAACCGTCGGATTCGCTCGGACCGGTGATTCATGGGTGACTTCCCCCGGCAATTCCCAAACCGTGGTAAGGCGATGTCATCCGATCGAGTCCACCGCCGAGGCGATCAACTCCCGGGCCCGGTCCCCGTACACGGCCGTACCGGACAACTTCTCGAAGGCGTCCAGGTAGTGGGCGACCTCGCGGGGCCGGGTGACGGTCAGGCTCGCCGTGAGGGTCTCCACCTCCACCTGCTCCTCGTCGTAGACGCTGAAGGTCTCCAGCGGCCACACCTCCCGCTCCGCGCCCGCCGGGACGATCCCCAACGAGACGGCGGGCAGCGCGGTCGCGGCCAGCAGGTCGTCCAACTGCCCGCGCATCACCCCGGCGTCCCCGATCCGGTGGCGCAGGACCGACTCCTCCACCAGCAGGGCGAACCGCCGCCCGCCCTCCCGGACGATCCGCGAGCGCGCGAGCCGGGCGTCGACCGCGTCGGCGACGTCGTCGGGGGTGCCGTGGAAACGGGTGATGGCGGAGAGCAACGCCGTTGCGTAGCCCCGGCTTTGCAGGAACCCGGGGACGAGGGAGGAGCTGTACACCCGGAACACCCTGGTGCGCTCGAACAGCGGTACGTAGGAGTTCTGCAGCCGGGTGAGCCCGGTGCGCTGGAGCCGCCGCCACTCCACGTACATCGACTCGGCGGAGCGCGTCGCGGCGATGAGGTCGGCCGACTCCTCCTCCGCCCCGCAGAGCCGGCACCAGGTGCGGATGTCCTCGTCGGACGGCGAGGTCAGCGCGTTGATGATCCGGGAGGACTTGGAGGGGTGCCAGCCGGCCCGGAGCGCCAGCTCGCGCCCGTTGAACCCGGCGTCGCGGCACAGCTCGCGCAACCGGTCGGCGACCTCCTTGCGGACCGCCACCGCGCTGCTGGACGGCATGACTGAGGGCATGGTTCACCTGCCTGGGAATTGTCGGGGTGGACGGCGCACTCCCCGTGCGGCTCCTACCGAGAAGCGTAGCCGCGCACCGCCGCCGCCCCCGAGCCGATTGCACACAGTTGCAGCGGAGTTGGGGAGCAGAACGGAAGGCTGACGAACGGCCGCGCGAAACCGGGTCGCCACGCACCGGGACGGCGGGCCAGACTGCCGGGGTGGACACTCGTCGGCCTTGCCCCTGCTGCGGCCATCTCGTCTTCGACGTCCGGGAGGGGTGGCCCGGTTCGTCCGTCGTCTGCCCGGTCTGCTCCTGGGAGGACGACCCGACCCAGCTCCGCCGGCCGCTCCTGCCGCGCGGCGCCAACAGCGTCTCGCTGGTGCGGGCCCAGCGGAACGTCCAGGAGTACGGCGCCTGCGACCAGCGCGGCCGCCGCTTCGTCCGGCCGCCGACGCCCGACGAGCCGCTCGACCCCGCCTGGCGGCCCATCGACCTGGCCACGGACGTCTTCGAGGACCGGGCGGACGAGGAAGGCCGCCCCTGGCCCGAGGACCGGTCGGTCTGGTGCTGGTGGCTGCCGTCCTTCCCGGGCGCCACCGAGGACCCGACACCGAGCGTGCCCCGCCTCGTCACCATCGACGTCGGATCCGTCCGCGACGAGAGCGGTCTCCACGCCGTCCTGAAGCGCGAACTCGGCTTCCCGGCGTTCTACGGCAGGAACTGGAACGCCTTCTGGGACGCGATCACCGGCCTGGTCGCGATGCCCCGCGAGCTGCGCTTCACCGGCTGGGCCGAGCTGGAGCGCGAGGTCCCGTCCTCGGCCGCGCCGCTCCGCAGCCAGCTGGCCGAATTCGCCACGGCCGAACGGGACTTCACGGTCGTCTACGACGAGTAGCCGACCGAGGCCGAAGCCCGTCCGGCAGGGCCCGTCGCGAGCAACTCCCCACCGGTGACGGCACAAAGGCCTATCGGCCGGCCCCTCAGCCCGGCACAATCACCGGTATGACGATCACCCCCGGCGTGCCGCCCAGGCGCAACCTGCCGATCGCCCTCGCCCGCAGTTTCCTGACGGGTGGCGTCATCGGAGGCTCGCTCGCCGGGCTGGTCGTCGGCGTCGTCCTGGAGAATGTGCCGCTGCTCGTCGGCGGCCTGGGCGTGCCGATCGGCTACGGCCTGCTGTACCTCCTCGCCGGCTGGCCGCGGCGGGCGCGGGAGGCGGCCGTCGTCCCGCGTACCGCGCTGGCGGTGGTCGAGAGCCGGACCGTCCCCGAGGGCCAGGTGACCGACCGGGCGGTGCGGTTCGACCTCACCGTCGTACCGGACGACGGGCCCGCGTTCCGGGTGGAGCTCACCCAGGACATCAACGTCGCCGACCTCCCCGACTACGTGCCGCGCACCGTCCTGGTGGTCCGCTACCCGCCGGACCGGCCGACGGACATGCGGATCGTGAAGCGGCCGACCCCGGAGTGGGAGGAGCGGGCGGCCGGAGCCCGACTCGACTCCGCACCCGCGGCGACCAGGCTGAGCGAGCCTCCCGAGAGCCGTGCCGTCGGCTTCGTCGGGCTCCTCGGCCTGCTGCTCGCCGCCACGGCCGTCGTCTTCCTGTTCCGCGCGGACCTGTTCGAGCAGCAGCCCGCCGAACCGCCGTCCTCCTCGGCGGACCCCTCGGTCTCCTCCTCGTGGTCGGCCGAGGTGGTGACGGGCGGGTCCGGCACCGTCGTGCTCGGCGCCGGCCAGTCCTTCCTCGACGACGGCGCGTTGGGCCGGTCGATCGACTCGGTGACCCGGAACGGCGAGTACGGCCCGGTGACCACCCTCCAGGTGACGGACAACCTGCTGGCGGTGACGTTCTCCTCGGCCGGCACGAAGGCCCGCGAGTTCGACCCGAAGTCGCTGCCCTACGAGCGGTTCCCCGCCCTGGTCGAGGAGGCCAGGACCACCCTCGGCGTCCACGCCCCGCAGACCTGGAGCATCACCGTCCTCCGCACCGACGGCCCCGTCACCATCACGGTCAGCGTGACCGGGCCCGGGGGCGCCGCCGTACTGGAGGCGGACGGGCAGGGCCGGGTGCTGCGGCGCACCTCGGCGCACTGAACCACGGACAGGAACGGGACGCAGATGAACTGGCACGGAGTTCTGGCGCTGTGGTGCGGGGCGTTCGGCCTCGTCGCGCTGGTCGGGTACGGGCGGTCGCTGGCCGGCCTGACCCGGGCGCAGCGGACGGTACGGGTGACGGGGCGGATCGAACGGGTGCGGGAGCCTCGGAACGGGAGCTCCCAGGAGGACGGGATCGCGGTGGTCGTCCGCTTCCGGGATCCCTCCACCGGCGAGGAGTTCGTCGTCACGAACGACACCGGGACCGGCGACCTGATCACCACGGCCTGGGTGGGCCGGGAGGTCGGAATCCGCTACCGGCCGGGGAGACCGCACGCCTTCCGGTTCACCAACAGCCCCCAGGACGGCGGGCGCGGGCTCGGCCTGCCGAACTCCGCGGTCCTGCTGATCTACGTCGGGCTGGTGGTCGTCGCCTCGATCGACTGGGGCTGGCCGTGGGCCCTGGTCGCGGTCTGCGGGCCGCTCACCGTCCTCACCGCCTTCCATCTGCCCGGGGAGCGGCGGCGCATGAGGAAGCGTCTCGCCGAGCTGGACGCCATGGCGTCCGCGACGGGCCGCGTCATCGCCGTCCTCAGGACCGTCGAGACCGACGCGGACGGCGACCTCCGCACCAGCCGGACGCCCGTCTACTCCTTCACCACCCACGAGGGAACGGCCGTCACCGGCTACCAGCCCTCGTACCTGTCCGACACCACCGCCGCGTACGGCCAGGATGTCGTGATCCACTACGCGCCCGACAACCCGGCCGACTTCACCCCGGCCCTCGCCGCCACCCGGGGGTCCGTGGAGGCGAACCTCGGCTGCGCGGTCCTGGCCCTCGTCATCCTGGCCGCGGCGGCGGCCGCGGGAGCGGTCCTGCTCTCCCGGTAGCCCCCGGCACCCCGGCCCCCGTCGCCGCCGGAGTGGGAAGTCGGCGCAACGGCGCGCCCTGGGCCCTGGTCTGGCTCGAACGGCACGGCGTCGACTTCACCGCCGTCCTCGCCCTGGCCGGGCTCGCCATGGCCTGCGCCCTCGCTTGGCCATGGGGACGGCGCCTCCCGCGCCGGCCGCTGCTCGCCCTGGCCTGCGCGGGGACGCTGCTGGTCCCGTACGGCCTGCTCACCGCGCTGCTCGCCCTCACCGGGGAGGGCGGCGGCGCGGCGGCGCCGATCACCGGGTGGGTGGCGCCGGCCGGGGTCGGGGCCTTCCTGGGGATCGGGACGGCCCTGGGCGTCGGGGCCTGGTCGCGGCTCCGGCCGCGGCGGCGCACGGGCGTCAGGGGTTCGTGACGGCCCGGTCGGAGTCGCTGCGCAGCACGCAGAACTCGTTGCCCTCGGGGTCGGAGAGGACGGCCCACCCCGAACCGTCGGGGTTCCGGTGGTCGCCGACGAAGGTGGCGCCGAGGCCGAGCAGCCGCTCCACCTCCTGGTCGCGCGAGGTCTCGGGCCGCAGGCACAGGTGGACCCGGTTCTTGACCGTCTTCGCCTCGGGCACCTGGTTGAAGTACAGCACCGGCCCCTCCGCCAGCAGCACCTGCGTCTCCCGGTCCCCCGGCCGGCAGTCGGGGTCCAACGGCCGACCGGTCACACCACTCCAGAACCGCGCCAGCTCATAGGCGTCCGCACAGTCGATCGCCACGTTCTGCAACACCGAAACCATGCGCGCGAGTCTCCCCGATCCCCGCGCCGGACGCCACCGGGTCGCGCCCGCTCCCCGCACCCCCGCCGAGGGCGGGACCGGCCCGTGAGGAGCGGGCCCGCCGACGGCCCTGACCTGCGGCGATACGGCCCGGGTGCAGGCCCTCACGGACGTGCCTACGGTGGAGGGAGTAGCCCAGAGCATCCAGGAGGTTACGTTATGACTTCCGACAAGAAGCCCGTCCAGCTCACGGCACGCACGGTGAGCGGCCACGTGGTCGCCAACGCACCGATCAGCGGCGACTTCGAGGCCACGCTGACCGACACGGACGGCAAGCCGATCGTGGGGCGGCAGATCACCTTCTACAGCACCGCGAGCGGCCAGCGCGTCGGCTCCGCGACCACCGACCAGAGCGGGATCGCCAAGCTGAACTCCGGCTCCAAGATCCTCGATCCGGTCATCGTCGCCAGCACCCTCACCACCGGCTGCGAAGCACGGTTCGAGGGCGACGACGAGTACCAGGCGGCCTCCGCCCACGCCGGCACCGCGGTCGGCGTGTAGTCGGCGCCGTACCCGGACACGTGCGGAGTGGGAAGTCGGCCCGGCCGACTTCCCACTCCGCGCCACCCGCCGGACGGCTCTTCGGACGGCGATTCGGTCAGCGATGTGCTCAACCGACCGTAGGACTGCGGCGTTCGAGGAGGACCACGTCGCGCCACCGGCCGTCGCGCCGGCCGATGCGCTCCCGCGTCCCGACGACCCGGAACCCGGCCCTGGCGTGCAGGGCGAGACTGGCCGTGTTCTCCGGGAAGATCCCCGACTGGATCGTCCAGATCCCGGCCCGCTCGGTGGAGGCGATCAGCGCCTCCAGCAACGCGGCGCCCACGCCCCGCCCCCGCGCTTCGGGGTGGACGTAGACGGAGTGTTCGACCACACCCGCGTACGCGCACCGGTCCGACACCCGGGCCACGGCGGCCCAGCCGAGCACCCGGCCAGGCCTGTCCCCGTCTCCGTCCCCATCCCCGTCGAGGGCGACGAAGCGGTGCTCGGCCAGGCGCGCGGCGTCGAACGCCTCCCAGCTCGGCGCGGCGGTCTCGAAGGTGGCGTCGCCGCCGTCGATCCCGAACCGGTAGATCGCCAGGACCTGCTCGGCGTGCGCCGCCGTCATCGCGACGACGGTCACGTCCCCGTTCACGCCCCCGCCCCCACGCCCAGCTCGGCGAGAAGAGCGCGGACCCGCCGCTCGATCTCGTCACGGGTCGGGCGCACGGCGTCGACGCCCTGGCCGGCCGGGTCCGCCAACTGCCAGTCCAGGTAGCGCTTTCCGGGGAAGTACGGGCAGGCGTCGCCGCAGCCCATGGTGATCACCACGTCCGAGGCCCGGACCGCCTCGACGGTGAGGACCTTGGGCGTCTCGGCGGAGAGGTCGATCCCCACCTCGGCCATCGCCCGGACCACGGCCGGGTTGACGGTGTCGGCGGGCGCGGAGCCGGCCGACCGGACCTCGACCCGGTCGCCGCCGAGGTGGCTGAGGAAGGCGGCGGCCATCTGGGAACGGCCGGCGTTGTGCACGCAGACGAACAGCACGGACGGCTTGGACGGCCCGGACGGCAACACGGCTGCGGGCACGGGCGGCTGAGGCTCAGACACGGGCGGACCCTTCGACGGCGGTGGCGGGCTGGGGGAAGTAGCGGCGGGCGGCGAGGGCCACGTGGACGAGGCCGATGAGCACCGGCACCTCGATCAGCGGCCCGACGACTCCGGCGAGGGCCTGGCCGCTGGTGGCGCCGAAGGTGGCGATGGCGACGGCGATGGCCAGTTCGAAGTTGTTGCCCGCGGCGGTGAACGCCAGGGTGGTGGCGCGCGGGTGGTCCAGGCCCACCGCGCGGCCCAGCGCCAGGGAACCGGCCCACATGACGGCGAAGTACACCAGCAGCGGCAGCGCGATCCGGGCGACGTCGAGGGGCTGCGAGGTGATCGCACGGCCCTGGAGCGCGAACAGGACGACGATCGTGAACAGCAGCCCGTACAGCGCGAACGGGCCGATCCGCGGCAGCAGCCTGTTCTCGTACCAGGTGCGGCCGCGGGCCTTCTCGCCCAGGCGGCGGGTGAGGTAGCCGGCGGCGAGCGGGATGCCGAGGAAGACCAGCACGCTGCGGGCGATCTCCCAGGCCGACACGTCGAGCGCCGCCTGTTCCAGGCCGAGCCACCCGGGCAGCACGGACAGGTAGAACCACCCCAGCGCGCCGAACGCGACCACCTGGAAGACGGAGTTCAGGGCGACGAGCACGGCGGCGGCCTCCCGGTCGCCGCAGGCCAGGTCGTTCCAGATGATCACCATGGCGATGCAGCGGGCGAGGCCGACGATGATCAGCCCGGTGCGGTACTCCGGCAGGTCGGGCAGCAGCAGCCAGGCGAGGGCGAACATCACGGCGGGCCCGACCAGCCAGTTGAGCACCAGGGAGGGGATCAGCAGGCGGCGGTTCCGGGTGACGGTGTCGAGCCGGTCGTAGCGGACCTTGGCGAGCACCGGGTACATCATCACCAGCAGGCCGAGCGCGATCGGCAGCGAGACGCCGGTGACGGTCACCTTCGCGAGCGCGTCGCCCAGGCCCGGGACGAGCCGGCCGAGGCCGATGCCGAGGGCCATCGCGGCGAGGATCCAGAGCGCGAGGTAGCGGTCGACGAACGACAGCCGGCCGGCGACGGGGGCGGGCGCCCCGGTTGCGGCGCTCACTCGGCGGCTCCGAGCGGCGCCGGGCGGGTGAGGACGCCCGCGAGGCGGTCGGTGGTCTCGGGGACCAGCCGGTAGTACACCCAGGTGCCCCGGCGCTCGGAGTCGATCAGCCCGGCCTGCCGCAGCAGCTTCAGGTGGTGGGAGATCGTCGGCTGGGACAGGTCGAAGGCCGGGGTCAGGTCGCAGACGCACACCTCGCCGCCGGCGCCGGAGGCGATCATCGACAGCAGCCGCAGCCGCACCGGATCGCCCAGGGCCTTGAACAGCGGCGCCAGTTCGGCGGCCTGCCCTTCGTCCAGCGGGGCGCTCAGCAGCCCGGGGCAGCAGCCGTCCGCGCCGTCGTCCTGGCCCAGCACTCGGAGTTCCTGTTTCGACATGCTTCTATATTGACGAACGCCGATCCAGTCCGCAAGCTTGCATCGACGGATATCAATCCAGGCTCGATCCAGCCTGTTGGAGGCCACCATGTCCCGTGTCCAGCTCGCCCTGCGCGTCGCCGACCTCGAAGGCTCCATCGCCTTCTACGCCAAGCTCTTCGGCACCGAGCCCGCCAAGCGCCGCCCCGGCTACGCGAACTTCGCCATCACCGAGCCCCCGCTGAAGCTCGTCCTCATCGAGGGCGAGCCGGGCGAGGACACCCGCCTGGACCACCTCGGCGTCGAGGTCGCCTCCACCGAGCAGGTCACCGCCGCCACCACCCGCCTCCGGGACGCCGGCCTCGCCGCCTTCGAGGAGAACGACACCTCCTGCTGCTACGCCGTCCAGGACAAGGTCTGGGTGACCGCCCCCGGCAAGGAGCCCTGGGAGGTCTACGTGGTCAAGGCCGACGCCGACACCCTCGGCAAGAGCGCCGCCGGCGCCCCCGAGGCCTGCTGCACGGGCACCGCCACCGGCGAGCCGTCCGCCTGAGCCGGCGTGCGCGGGAAGTCGGCCCGGCCGACTTCCCGCGCACCGGAGCCGCCAGGGCGCGTCCGACGCCGAATGAGGCGGCCGCCACTTCACCGAGGCCCTTCGCCCGAGCAGGTCCTAGGCTGGGCCGCATGAGAAAGACGCAGGTGGGCGGGGTGATCGGCCGGTGGATCCGGTCGCTGAACCGGGGGCAGGAGCTCTCGCACGAGGCGGCGCTGCGGCAGGCCGCAGCCCGGATGCGCGGGCGGCTGCTCCTCCACCCGGTGGAGGGGCCGTGGCAGGAGCTCGCCTACTGGGACCCGCTGCCGACCGCCCGGGAGATGGCCGACTCGGTGGGCCGCGGCCGTTGGGAGCAGCGCGGTTGGCTGAACGTGCCCGGCCCGTTCTACGCCGGCGAGACCGACAGCGGGCTGAACGGCCCGTACTACCTCCCCGAGCACGTGCTCTCCGACGACAGGCACTGCGAGTTCGTCCACCGCCAGCCCGTCAACCCGCGTGAAGTGGCCGCCCTGGTCGAGATCGCCCACGACGAGCCCCTGGGCGGCTACGCCTGGGACGGCGACCGGCACTGGACCCCGCAGGCGGTACGCGACTGGTGGGCCCGCCGGGACGAGGTCCGCGCCTGGATCACGGACGAACTGCGACTGGGCGACGACAGCCGGAACGAACCGGACGCCCTGCGCCAGTACGCCGCCTACCTGGACGACGGGCTGGAGGCCTACCTGCGCGGCTACCTGTTCTGGCTCACCGAGCACCGCGAACCCCGCGTCGGCGAGGCACTGCCGGAACTCTGACCCGCGGCGGCGGGCACGAGGAGCGGAAAGCCGGCCGGACCCGCCATACCAGGGCCCCTGCCGGTCGGCAGGGGGCGGACCGCCGTCCCGGACGAGCCGTGCCGTGCCGTGCCGCGAGGAGCACGGGCGGGATGTCGCCGATGGACCGTCATGTCCGTTTAGGGTGGCGCCCATGACCGACCCGCGCCCCACCTCGGCCTTCCACCGCGCCAACGCCGACCCGGCGAAAACCGACCGCTTGGTCGCCGCGCTGGACGCCCAGGCCGCCAACCCCGGGGTACGGCGCCTGCGCGCGTGGGCGCACGAGCGGCTCGCCGTACGCCCTGGCGAGCGCGCGCTGGACGTCGGCGCCGGCACCGGTTCGGAGACCCGGGTGCTCGCGGCGGCGGTCAGCCCGGAGGGCGGTGCGGCCGGCGGCAGCACGGGAAGCGCGATCGGCGTCGAACCGCACCCCGGTCTGCGGGCCGTCGCCGAGCGGCGCACCACCGAGGCCGGCAGCCCGGCCCGCTTCCTGGACGGCGACGCGCAGGCGCTGCCGCTGCCCGACGGCGAGCTGGACGCGGTCTGGTGCGAGCGCGTTCTCCAGCACCTCACCGACCCGGCGAAGGCCGTCGCCGAGATGGCCCGGGTGCTGCGCCCGGGCGGCCGGGTCGCGCTGCTGGACACCGACTGGTCGACCTTCCTGCTGCACCCGGTGGCCCCGGACGTCCGTCCCGCGCTGGCCGCCGTCGTCCAGGGCGCCGCCGCCCAGCCGGAGGCCGGGCGCAGCCTCGCGGGCTGGCTGGTCGAGGCCGGGCTGACCGTCGACACCCTCGGCGCCGACGTCCTCCTGCACGACCCCCACACGGTCGGCGGACCGATCCTCCGCGGTCTCGGCGCGGCGGCCGTCGGCCGGGGCCTGCTCACCGAGGAGCAGTGCGAACGGCTCTACGCCGACCTCGACGCGGCCGCCGGGCACGGGGCGTTCCACCTGTCGGTGACGATGTTCGCCGCGATCGCCCACCGGCCCCGCTGACCGGCCGCTCGAATGTTCTCCTGATCCTCAGGGCCCTCAAAGCCGGTGCAGCGCCGCCTCGCAGAGCCGGCACCGCTGCTGCTCCAGCTCGGGCGGGTACCACGGCTCGCCCGGCCGGGCGGGGCGGTAGTGGGCGTGCTCCATCGGCGCGGTGTCCAGCCCACAGAGGGTGCGCGCCTGCGGGTCCTCCGGGACGTCCGGGTCCTGGCCGGCGGCGTGCACCGCGACCACGCCCGGCCCGACGCCCTCGGGGCCGAGGGCCTGGTCCGGGGCCAGTTCGAAGAGGACGACGATCGCAGCCACGGTCCCACCGTGGCGGGCGGCGGCCGTCCGCGCATTTCGATCTTCACCCCGCCGGGGCCGTCCGGCCCCGGATTGCCGGCGTCGTGAACCTGCCAAGGCAGTGGCCGCGTGCTCCAAGATGACAAGCGCACCACTCGCACGCCTCGCACGACTCGTACGACCGACCGGACCAACCGGACGACTCCGGACCGACTGGACCCAAGGAGCCGCACCATGGGCATCGCACGTCGTGAACTCCTCAGCTGGGGCGCGGGATTCGGCGCCGCCGCCCTCGGAGGCCTCGCCCTCCCGGGCAGCGCCTCGGCCTCCCCCTCCGCCGCCGCCTCGACCACCCCGCGCGGGCTGCCGACCGACAGCTGGATGAGCCGCCTGAACGGCAGCACCTCCCTCCTGGACCTCACCATCCCCGGCACCCACGACTCCTGCTGCGAGAACCCCGCCTACGGCACCGAGTGGTCGCACACCCAGAACTGGGGCCTGCCCCAGCAGTTGACCGAGGGCGTCCGCTTCCTCGACATCCGCTGCAACGGCCTCCAGGGCGCGCCCGACGAACTCGGGATCTACCACTCGGACAACTACCAGCACCTCCGGCTCCAGGACGTGCTCGACCAGTGCCGTTCCTTCCTCCGCTCGCACCCCGGCGAGACCGTCCTGATGCGCCTGCGCAACGAGCGCGCCGGCGGCCAGGCGCTCGACGACACCGAGTTCATGCGGCGGATCAACCACTACCTCGACGGGCTCGGCTACCGCGGCCTGTTCCACTTCTACGGCTGGCCGACCCTCGCCACCGCCCGGGGGAAGGTCGTCCTGATCGCCGACTTCACCAACCCGTGGGGCCTGATCGACTGGTCCAGCGGCGAGAACGGCTACTTCGACACCCAGGACCTCTGGCAGACCGGCGGCACCGACCCCCTGGGGACCAAGGGCCAGCGCATCGTCGCCCAGTTCGACAAGGCCTTCCTCAACCCGGGCTACTCGAAGATGTTCGTCAACTTCCTCTCGTACGCCGGTGGTTACTGGCCCAAGACCAGCTCTCAGACCTTGATGGACCGCAGCATCTACCCGTACCTGAACGCCCGCACCCAGCAGCGCGCCCGGTTCGGCATCGTGCCGATGGACTTCCCGGACTTCCACGTCAACGTGCTGCAGATGCTGATCGACAAGAACTTCGTCTAGGCACATCGGCAACGGCACCATCCCTCTCGGCACCATCCGCCTCGGCCCCCTCGGCCCCCTCCCGCACCCGAGGGGGCCGAGACGTCGACCGCACGCCCTCGGGGCCGCCCTTCGCGAGACCCCGCGCACGCCCGTTCCGCATCAGCCCGGGGATGTAAACCCGTGGGCCAATGCCGGGTGACAGATCATCAATCCGCAGGCCGATGCCGCCCCCGCGCCCCACGTGACAGCGTTCCGCGCATGGACACCACGCCGATGGACACGACGCCGACGGGCACCACGCCGATGGACAGCACGCCGACCGCCCGCCCCACCGGACCGAGCCGCCGCCGCATGCTCGGCGCCGCCCTCGCACTGGGCGCCGTCGCGCCGCTGGGCCTCGCCCACGCCGCCTCGGCCGCCCCCGCCTCCACCCCCACTTCCCCCACGGGCACCGGCACCGGCCCCGGCTCCCTCGGCCGCCTCACCCTGCCCGCGCCCACTGGCCCCTTCCCCGTGGGCATGGTGCCGCTACACCTGCGCGACGAGTCCCGGCTCGACCCGAACGCCCGGCCCGGAAAGTTCCGCGAGCTGATGGCCACCGTCTGGTACCCGGCCCGGGCCTCGGCCGCCGACGCGTACCCGCTCGCCCCCTGGATGACCGACGGCGCCCTGAAGGCCTTCCTCGACGACGCCGGCTTCCCCCTCCCCCTCTCACTCGCCCCGCTCACCGCCGGCCACCAGGGCGCCCCCGTCCACCGGGCCGGCCGGCCGCTGCCCGTCGTCGTCTACTCGCACGGCGCGGGCAGCCACCGCGCCGACCACACCATCGTGGTCCAGGAGTTGGCCAGCCACGGCTTCGCCGTCGTCACCGTCGACCACACCCACGACGGATTCACCGAGTTCCCCGACGGCACCGTCGTCACCCGGGACGGCGTGGCCCCGGGGCTGGCCCCCAAGGACTACGCCGCCGACCTGCTCTTCCTCCTCGACCGCGTCGTCGACCTCGCCAACGGCCGCAACCCCGACGTCGACGGCCGCACCCTGCCGACCGGCCTGCTCGGCAACCTGGACGCGCGGAACATGGGCGCCTTCGGCTGGTCCAAGGGCGGCACCGCCGTCGGCCTCGCCATGGTCGCCGACCAGCGCATCCGCGCCGGGCTCACCCTGGACGGGCGGATGGAGTCGAACCCCGCCATCACCACCGACATCGACCGGCCGTTCATGATGATGACCGCCCGCTACACCCGGGCCACCAGCCCGTTCATCGAGACCTTCTGGGGCCACCTGCGCGGCTGGCGCCTCGACGTCCAGGCCACCGGCGCCATCCACAGCTCCTACGGCGACAACATGACGCTGATCCCGCAGGCGGGCAAGCTGCTCGGCATGACCGAGCAGGAGATCCAGTCCCAGGTCGGCACCCTCGACCCCGACCGCGGCGTCCTCGTCCAGCAGGCCTACCCGCGCGCCTTCTTCGACCTCCACCTGCGGGGCCGGCACTGCGGCAACCTGCTCGACGGACCGTCGACGGCCTTCCCGGAGGTCGTCTACCACCCGTAGCCCCGGTACGGCGGGCGGCCGTCACGGGGGTACGGCCGCCCGCAAGGCCCGCAGACGCTCAACTCCCCTCCCTGATCTTCGGGTTGACCGCGCAGAAGTAGACCCGGCCAGTCTGCTTGTCGAAGGAGAAGCTCCCCGAGTACTGGGTCCGGGTGACCGACTCGTCGAAGGCCCTGCTGTGGAGCCACCTGGTCGGGTCACCCACCTCGACGGCGATCTCCTCCAGGACACCGCAACCGATGGAGACCTCCTCCCACGTCCCGTTCGCCGTGATCTCCGCCAGCGTCGCCGACTCGACCCGTGCCACCCCTTGCATACTCACGTCGGTCGGCCCGGGAACCCACGTCACGGAGTTCTGCGTCAGCACCCGACCGACCCACATCGCCGCCGACAGCGAACCCAGCTGCGGGAAACGGCGCTTCAGCAGTTCGGCGTCGGCCAGGCAGAATCCGCCCGTACAGCGGGCCCGAGGGCGGCCAGCCCCTCAGCACTGCACGACACGGCCCTTCTCGAAGCCGAGGTCGAGACGATCCTCGTCCGGCTTCCCGTCCCGCTGGACGGCCACCCGGTACTCCCCCTGGAGATTCCTCGGGATCGAGGCGGTGTAGACGGTGCGCCGGGCCCCGGCCAGGTCGACCGCGTACACCTGGCGGACCGGGAAATCCCGTCCCTGGCACGACAGACGGTCGATCGTCTCACCACTGGCCATCACCCGCACCACCCACGACGCCTCCCCGTCGCGTTCGCGCAGCCCCGGGTCCACGAAGACGCCGACGCCGGGAACCCGCCGCCCGGAGGTCTCCTCCACCGTCTCGCACCAACCCGCCATGACGCTCTCCGACGCGGCGCACAGACCCCCGGTCCGCTCCGCCTGCCAGATCAGCTCCGGCCCGTACCCGCCGTCGTACTCGACCAGCGTGAACCGATCACCCGCCGGCGCCGTCCCGTTCTCCTTCGCCGTCCGCAGGATCACCTGCTTCGAGCTCTCCGCAAACACCGGCCGGACCACGGGCGCCGACGTGACACCCTTGCCCGCCACCCCTCCGGCCCCACCCCCGCTGCACGCACTGGCAGCACACACCAGACCCACGAGAACAGCGCTCACCCTCATGGAACGTCCCACCACGTGACTCATCCCCCCATACGCATTGCTCAAGACTTCGCCATGGCACCGCCGACCGGACGGCCCCAGTCTTCTCGGCCTGCCGGATCAGCGCCGGGCGAACTACGCTCTGACGATCAGCAGGAGGCCCGCCAGCAGGACAACCCCCTCCCGCGACTTCGGGAAGCCCCTCACAGCACGGTCACCTGTTCCTCCCCCGGCGGCCCGGGCCGGGACCGGCACCGCTTCGCCTCCGGATGAACGCCGTGGGCGTCCCACCCGATCATCGGATGGGACGCTCACGGATGACCCACCGTTCCACGTCAGCGGCCCGGAACGCACCCGGGATCGCCTCCGCGGCGGAACTCAGCGGCTCACTTGTTGAAGAAGAGCGACACGAGTATGCGTATGACCATGACGCTCGAGAGGACGGTGAACCCCCACCCCACGACCAGGTGGATGCCGGCTGGCCCGTCCTTGGAGGACCTCCCGGAGGGCTGCGTGAACCACTTCGAGAAACCTCGGTAGTCCGTGACCATGGCCACTCCGAGGAACAGGGGGATCAGGAACGCCAGAGCAACGAGGATGCGCACAAGGATCTCCCGGACGGTCCAGGGCGGTAGCGGCGGCAGGAACCCGACCCGCGGACCCTACCAAGCCCAGTCCGCTGCCTCGCCCGCCCGGTCAGCACCGCGCCGGGCCGGCGACCCGATCCATGTTGAGCGTCACGCGGTCCTCGGCCGGCTGCCCGTCCCGTCGGACGGCCACCCGGTACTCGCCCTGGAGTCCGCGCGGTATCGACACCGTGTAGACGGTGTGGAGCACGCCGTCGACCGTGACCTCGTACGCCCTCCGTGCCGGAAAGCTCCGCCCCTGGCACATGACCCGATCGACCGTCTCACCGCTGGACAGCAGCATGACCGACCACTTCCCCTCGTGGAGGGCGGCGCCGATGAAGGTTCCGACCCCCGGGTTCGGCCTCGCGGCGATGTCCGCGAGCGGAATACAGGGACCCGAGCTACGCGACGATCCCGAACAGACCGCGCCGGTCCCCTTCGCCCGCCAGATCAGCTCCGGGCCGTACCCGCTGTCGTACCGAACCTCCGTGGCCTCGCCACCGGCCGGAGCCCAGCCGTTCTCCGCGGCCGATCGCAGGATCCGCCGCCTCTCGACCTCCGAGAGCGTCGCCCCTTCCTCACCGAGCGGCCACGCGACCTCGGCCGCCACCCCACCGGACACGGCGCCCGCC
This sequence comes from Kitasatospora sp. NPDC001119, assembly GCF_053598475.1. Classification (NCBI taxonomy): domain Bacteria; kingdom Bacillati; phylum Actinomycetota; class Actinomycetes; order Kitasatosporales; family Streptomycetaceae; genus Kitasatospora; species Kitasatospora sp. NPDC001119. The sequence goes on along the minus strand of NZ_JBSFKI010000013.1, from coordinate 166,636 downwards.
GACGCCCCGCCGTGCCCACCGGACGCCCCAGTGCACGCACTGGCGCCACACAACAGCCCCACCAGAACCACCCGGAACACCATCGAATGCCCTATCACGCGAATCGCCTCCCCCACCGAAGACCGGTCTCCCGCTCATCCCACCGCGCGCGTCAGGATCCCGCCACGCGAGCCACCTCCCCTCCAGAAGCCAGGTCCTCGTGCCCATCAATCGTCACCAACCCCCTTCCGCCCCTGAACAAGTACGCAGGGACGCCCCACGCGACGAACGGATGGGAAGATTCCCGGAGACCGGTTCGACGCAGCTTCGTGATCCTCGGGCTATTGCCGATAGGACGGCCCTTGGCGGGCACCCATATCGACCAGCCTTAGCACGTCCCGACAAGCCCCGTCGCGGAGACCATCACGAGGGCGCCCAAGGCGTAGGGGATCGGCCAGCCCATCCCTGGTCCCGGAGTGACCGTCGCGACCCCGGCCAGCCAGGCCGGAAGTCCCCCGTGACACCGTCGTACAAGACGCCGATATCGGTAGGGCTGCGACCCGAGTCCCAGCCATCGCTCCAATACAGGGTTCGAAGGTCCCTCACAGACTCCGCCAGCTCAAGGGCCTCACCAAACACCGGTGGCGGGACAGCCCCGAAGGCCGCCCCGCCACCGTCACACATACCGACTACGTCGGCTCAGCACTGAACGGCGTAGCCCTTCTCCAGACCGAGGTCGAGCCGTTCTTCTTCCGACTGCCCGTCTCGCTGGACGGCCACCCGGTACTCACCTTGAAGACTCCTTGGGATGATGGCGGTGTAGACGGTGCGCTGGGCGCCGGCCAGGCTGATCGAGTACACCTGACGCACCGGGAAGTTCCTTCCCTGGCAGGAGAGATGGTCGATCGTCTCACCGCTGGCCATCACCTGCACTGCCCACCATGGATCCTCCTCGCGGTTGAACAGCCCGGAGTCTCCGAAGATGCCGACTCCGGGAACCCGTTCCTCGGCAATCTGCTTCTCAGTCTTGCATCTCCCGGACGCGACGACCTCCGATGCGATGCAGAGACCACCGGTCTCCTCCGGCTGCCAGATCAGCTGCGGGTCGTACCCGCCGTCGAACTCGATCACCGTAAACCGGTCACCCGCTGGTGCCGTCCCGTCCGCCTTCGCGGTACGAAGGATCAGCTTCTTGTAGCTCTCCGGGAAGGTGTGCTGAGCCGTAGCCGTCGATGCGGTCCCACCAGTGGCGACCGACCCGTCGCCTCCGGACGCCCCGGTGCACGCACTTACACCGCACAACAGACCTGCGAGGACAACACAGAATATCGCCGAACGTCCCGTCACATCACTCACCTCCCGTGGGCGAAAATTTGCGCCTGCTCGAACCGGAGACTCCATGGCCCATCAATTCCTACCTAGGACCAGCTCGGGCGAGGAGTCGAAGGTGACGCGGTTCCAGTTGAGCATCTCGTAGGTTGCCCAATCCTTCGTTGTCACACTGCCGTCCGAATGATAGTAGGTCGTCCGGTAGCTCCATTTCCGGAAAGACGGCGCGAACCCGTATTGTTGCCCCTTCTTGACCATCAGGTTCCGTGACTCGGTGGTCGTGTCCGCGTCGGTCGTCGCCTCGGACGTCTGGGTACTATCCTCCGTGCTGTCGTTCCAGTTGATTTCGCCGTCGACCTTGAGGACGCCATAGAAATCCGCCGATCCGGCGATCTTGCGCCCCTCCGACTTGCTCACCTTGCTCGCAAGCTGCTTGGTCCACTGCTTGGTCTTCGTTCTGCTGTCAACGAGCGCGAGCGGCCCGTCCGCATCCGCGGTCCGGATATCAGCCCCGACGTTCTTGTCAATGTAGTCCTCGTAGGTACTCTTCGTCGAGGTTGCGAGGACATCAGTGCCACCATCGGGCCGGTTCTTGCTCACGTCATAGGCACGGTCAGGCTTCGGCTTCTTGTTGTTCCTAGGCGAACCCAACGGCGGCGGGCTGTTGAGGTACTCTTCCAACCCCTGCTGCCGGTAGGCCTCTCCAGCCTTGTTGTCCGCAACAATCTTGTCGTAGTTCGGGCCCTGCCACTGCGTCTCCTCAGTGAGCTTGGTGCCCATGTTGGTGCACTTGGCGAAGCCGCTCGCGCACTCCTCCAACGCCATGCCGGTGGGGTCGGTCTTGTTGACCGGACTGTTGTTGCTGTAGGCGTAGGCGTTCCACTGCTGCGGGTCCTCGGGGAGGAGTAGCGGGTCGGGGTTGAGGAAGCGGCCGGTGCCCGGCTGGTACTGGCGGGCGCCGAGGTTGGTGAAGCCAGTGGTGTCGTCCTTGAGTCCGCCGACGTAGCCCTTGTCGCCGGCCCAGGAGTTGGCCGCGCCGGAGCCGCGCAGGACGCCGAACGGGTCGGTCCAGCGGCGGGTCTCGGCACTGGTGGCCGAGTCGATGGAGAGCGTGCCGGTGTTGTGGTGGTCGGTGAACTGGTAGGTGAGCTTGGTCGGGCCCTGGCGGACCAGGGTGACGCCGCCGGGCATGGTGTAGTAGCGGGTGCCGGTGCTGGTCTTGCTGCCGGTGTCGTAGACGAGTTCGTCTCCGCCGCCGAGGTTGACCGTGATCTTGCCCGGGTTGCGGCGGATCAGCTGGTTGCCGTCCGCGTCGTAGAGGTAGCCGGTGGTGGAGGTGCCCTGCTTCATCGAGGCGAGCTTGCCCTCGGCGTCCCAGGTCAGTTCCGTGCCGTTGGCCGCGTCCACGGCGTTCCAGGTGGAGGTGCCCCACTTGGACACCCAGCCCGGCGCGTAGACGATGAACTTGCCGTCGTCCTGGACGACCGCGAAGTACTTGCTGTTCGCCCCGATCCAGGTCTGCGAGGACCACAGCGGCACGCGCTGCGGGTCGTAGACCACGAAGTTGCCGTCGTCCTGCATGGTCGCCCAGGCACCCGGGTGGTTCTGGGTGTTGGTCGACCAGGTCACCAGGCCGGTGCGCAGCGAGGTCAGCACGAGGTTGCCGTCGGTCTGCATGGTCAGCTGAGTGGAGTTGGAGCGCACCGACTCACCGGAGTTGAGCACGAAGCCCGCGCCCAGCGTCTTGGTGGCGGCCGGGTTGGCGATCTTCGTGGTGTTCCCGGCCGCGTCGTACTGGTTGCTCCCGGGGGTGCTGCCGTTGTTCGGGAAGGTGGACTTCACCGTCGTCGGCGCGTGCGGACCGCCGGTGCCGCCGCCCGTGCCGGCCGCGGTGGTCGGCGTGTTGCGGGTGCCCGGGGCCGGGAAGGCCTGGTCGATCGTCAGGTCCTTCGAGACGTCGCCGGTCGGGTTGTGCATGACCAGCTTGGTCCGGTTGCCGACCGCGTCGTAGGTGTAGTCCTGCCAGTACGCCGCACTCCCGCCCACCGTGGTCTTCGCCGGAGCGACCGCACCATTGGTCGGCGTCGCGTTGGCGCACGCGCCCTGCCCGGCGAGCGACGGCGTCGGCTGGTTCAGCTTTCCCGTGTCCGACCAGGCCGAGGTCAGCCGGCCCAGGTAGTCGTGGGTGAAGCACTGGAGGTCGGTCGCGGCCGGAGTGTTGTTCGGGATCGTCCGGATCGCGGTGATCTGACCCGCCGGGTCGTACGCGTAGGTGGTGTTCTGGACGGTACCGGTGGTGGCGGTCTGCTTGTCGACGTACTGGGTCAGCACGCGCCCGGTCGGCTCGTCGTACGTGTTCGTCGCGACGATCTGCGTGCCCCACGGGTTCATCGTGGTACGGATGTTACGCCCGTAGGCATCCCAGTCCGCCTGCCGCAGATAGGTGTAACCGGCCCCACTGATGTCGTTGAGCTCGCCATAGGACTCGTAGTTGTAGTTGATCGACTCCTGCGCCAGGTCACCCGCCGCGGCGCGCCCGTCAGCGATGATGGAGCCACTGACAGGGTTGTACGCCGCCGTGTAGTCGAACGTCACCTGCCCGGTCTTGCCGACCTCGCTGCCCGGGATGGCGACGGTGGTCTTCGTCGGACGGTAGGCAGCGTCGAACTCGCCAACGGACTTGGTGTAAGCCGCGCCCCCGGCACCACCGACGTAGCGGGTCGAGGAACTGGCCTGCCCCTTGGCCATGGTGTCGTAGGTGAAGCCGGTCAGCTGGTTCGCCGGGTCCGTCGTGCCACTGAACGTACCCGTCTTGCGGCCGAGCAGGTCGTACGTCATCGCGATCGTCTGCCCACGCGCGTCCGTCGTGGTCGCGACCCGTCCGCCCGCGTCATACGTACGTGTCGACACACCGGAGTCCGGGTCGTCGTTCTTCACCAGGCGGCCGCGCTGGTCGTAGGCGAGGCTCCAGGTGTTGCCTGCGGCGTCCACCCGGGTCGCCGGCTGGCCGTTCGCGTTGTAGGTGTACGTGGTGACGTCGGCGTCGGCCGGGTTGCCGGTCGCCGTCGGTGTCCGGTACTGCCACAGCTGCGCGGTGCGGCCACGGGCGTCGGTCACGGTGCTGGTCGCGGTCGCGCCACTCGGCGGCGACACGTCGACCCGGTCCGCCCCCGGGTACGCCGTGGTGTTCGTGGTCTGCAGCGTGCCCAGCGCCACGAACTGCGTGCTCACCGCTCGCCCCAGGCCGTCGAACTGGATCACGCTCGCGCTCGGCACCTTCGCGCCTTCGGGGATCCACCGGGTGGTGTTCGGAGTGGTGGTGTCCTCGTAGTAGTTGTTGTACTTCCGGTTGACGCGCCCCTGCGAGTCGTAGAACGTGTCCGTGATCAGGCGGCCGTGGTAGGAGGAGACCGCGGGATCGCCCTGGGTCTGCACCAGGCGGCCCAGACCGTCCAGGATCTGCACCGACTTCCCGTACGTCTTGCCGTCCGGACGCAGCGAGTTCGTCGTTGTGGTGGACGGTGACGACGTGCCGTTGACGGCGTAGTCGTAGGTGGCGTTGGCGTTGCTCGCCGTGTCCTGTCCCGGAGCCCAGGCCGCCTTCAGTCGGCCCAGCCCGTCATAGGTCTTGGTCACGGTCCGGCCGTTGGGGTCGCTCGTGGTGAGCGCCAGACCGCGGGCCGGGTTCAACGTGACCGTGGTCGTGCGGGGCGTGCCCGCGTCGGGTGCACCGGCCGGGGCCGGGCTACCGGTGACCACCTTGGTGGGCAATTCGCCCGGACTCGCCGAACTGTACGCGGTCGTCACGGTCGCGCCGCCGGGGTTGGCCTTGTCGGTGACCGTCGGGTCCGTGGCGGCCGTGGTGCGGCCGTATGTGTCGTAGCCGGCCGTGGCCTTGAGGACGTACTGGGCCGCACCGTTGGCGTCGTAGTGGTCCAGTACCTGGGTTCCGGTGGCCTCGCCCTTGGCTCCGGCAGTGCCGAAGTCCTGGCCGTCGTAGAGCGTGCGGGTGTCGGAGATCGTGTTGGCCGGCGACGCGTTGACGGTGCAGGCGTTGGCGCCGGAGATCACGAAGACCTCGGAGACCAGACCGGTCATCTGCCGGTTCGCCGCAGCCGCGTAGCGGTAGCGGGTGCACACATCCGACGTGCCGTCGGCCGTGCTCAGCGAGGTGGTGACCCGGTTGTTGCTATCGGGGTCAGTGGTGGTCGCGGTCGAGGTGGTGCGAGTACCAGTCGTGGTCACTGCCGTGGTGGTCGAGGTGACCTTGGTCGCCTGGTACCGGGCCACCAGGTCCGGCAGTCCGGCCCGCGTGCGCGTGGCCTTCGCCACGGGGGCCTCATACGTGTTCACCGTGTACGAGAGCGGCGAAGCCGGGTCGGCGGACGCGTCCGCGTAGCTGTCCGTCTCCAGGATCTGACCGAACAGCCAGTCGGAGTCGGCCCGTCCGCCACTCTTCACGCCCGCGACGGAAGCGGCCTTGGCCTTGCCGTCCGCCTTGTAGTCGCCGTCCATGCCCTGGTAGTAGCTGGTCGTCGACTTCGACCGCGGCCCGTCCTTGCCGGAGCCGGTCACCGTGGTGACGCTGGCGTAGCCGCGGAACTGGTCCCAGGATCGGTAGTCCGATTCGACGAGCGCACTGTCGTTGCGGTGCCACGCGGCGGGACCGTACACGTAGGAGGTCGTCGTCGCCACCGCGCCGGTGATCAGCTTGGCGTTCGGGTCGGCGGTGACCGTCTCCACCGGGTACCGCAGGAACCAGTCGTCCACCGTCGTCTGCACTCCGGTGTCGAACCACTTCACCGGGAAGCAGCTCTTGTCGTTGCCGTCCGCCGAAGCCGGCATCCTCCCGGTCGTGCGCGAGCAGGACTCCTTGGCGTACGACACCAGGATCGTGCCGCCGGTCTCGGTGGTGATGACCGCCAGACGCGGGCGGTAGTACCGCGGACGCGCGGGCACAAGGCCGTCGACCCGGTTGGGCAGCAGCTCGTCGGCGAAGGTCATCTCCGGCAGCGCCTGCTCGGACTGGCCGTTGGCGGTGTCCTTGCCCGTGCGCTTCACCGACTGCAGCCAGGCGATCGGCGCGTTGTCCGTCGCGTTCGCCGGCGTCTTGAACACGTGCTTCAGGTCGTAGTGGTCCACCGGTCGGTACGTGCCGCCCGAACGGATCGTCGTCGTGATCCCGTTCAGCCACTTCGTCGACCAGTACGTCGGAAGGAAGTTGGTGCACGTCCCGGTGTCCTGGCACTGCTTGTCCAGCGGGGCGTCCGGCCAGTTCGCCGCGTTCGCCGCCGTGCGCTGCGAAGGGTCGCAGGCCTTGGCGTCGGCCAGGCAGCGCTCCCCCGACTCGAAGTCGATCTTCGCAGCCGCCTGGTACGTGCCCCCGGCGGCGAGCTGGTCGGACAACAGCTGCCCGTAGGCGATCGACAGGAGCACACCACCGCGGGTGTACGACGTGTTCGTGCCCTTCCCGCTGTTCTGGGCGCCGCCGCGCGCATACACGTTGGTCTCGGGCGTGTACGAGTAGGTGGTCAGGTTGCCGTGCGGGTCGACCACGTAGTCCAGGTTCCAGCGCCACGCCGTCTGGCACCAGGAGCCCTTGCCCTTCGCCGCGTCGTAGCACGGGTCACCGGCGTTCGGCGAGTACACCGGCGTCGTCCACGCGGACTTGCTCTCCGGGCCCACCTTGCTCGGCGAACCGTCGGCCGCCGGAAGCTGGTTGAGACCGAAGTAGTAGACCACTCCCGAGGTGTCCGTCACCTTCAGGTACGAGCCGTTCCAGGTGCCGTTGTTGGCGCCGGTCAGGAACTCGATCTTCGTCCCGTCGTCATTCTTCAGGTGCCAGGTGCACTTCGACTGCTCATCGACACCGTTACCGGCCGTGCAGGAGGGCTCCGGAACGAGCTCACCGGAGTGGCCGCCCAGCGACAGCGTCAGGTTCGCACCGCCCCAGCACTGGTCACCCGAGCCGGGGATGCCGGCCTTGTCGCACGTCCGGTAGCCCCGCTCGACGAATCCGGAACTCAGGTCCCAGCCGTCACCGATCCACGACGCCTGCGCGTTCGTCGATGCCGTCTTCCCGTCCACCGACGCCGAGTCGTAACCCAGCGCCAACGTGGGAGCGGCACCTCCGAGAGTCGACGGGGTCACGATCGGGTAGCTGTAGGTGAACGACCCCGAGCCGCTGCCCGCCGCCCACGCCTGGCTCGGCGACAGCGACGTCGCGCTGTAGGTGCCGGTCCCGCTGGAAGGAGCGGCGGTGAGTGCCAGCACCACCTGCGCGGGAGCGGCGGCCAGTGCCGGCGCACCCGCGGACTTGGCCTGAGCGCGCTGCCCCTCGGCCGAGCCGGTCGTGGTGGCGGGCAGGTCGATGTCCGCCACGAGTCGCTTGGCCTGCTCGTCGTAGTGCGAGGCGACCGGCGTACGCGCCTGGCAGCCGTCGGCGTCCGGCGTCGTCAACGCACACTCCGGCAGAACCGCCAACCCGGCCCTGTGCGCGAAGTCGCCACCGGAACCCAACGATCCCAGGTCGAGCCCGATCCGGACCTTCCCCGGCTGGGCCCCGTCGCCGCTCCGCGACAGCGCCACCAGTGTCGTCGGCGCACCCGCGTCCGGACCGGAGCCCGGCGCGGCCGCGAGCTTCACCTGCACGGGCGCGGCAGCAGCGGCGTCGCCGGCGCGGGCGACCGGAGCCACCCAGACCGGCAGGTCGCCCGCCTGCTTCGACGCGCCGACGACAGACTCCCGCCCGTCCGCCGCGCCGGCGTCCCGGTCGGTCGGCGTGTCCAGGGCGACCACCGCCGTGCCGTGCTTCGGCTGCGGCACGCTCTTCGGTGGCACCCAGTCCGGCGAGCCGGTGTTCGGCGAGGAAGCCTTGGACTTGTCCGTCGTCCCGGGCACCGAGGCCGTCCGCTGGAGCGGCGTGTTCGGCGGCGACCAGACCTTGCCCTTGCCCCCATCCGCGGGGGCCGCGACTGCGGTACCGAGCGGCGCGGCCAGCATGCTCAACACGGCGAAGGAACCCAGAATTGCCATTCGAGGCTTGCGCCACCGTGACGGGGAATCACCCCATCCGGATTCACCGGGTGGTCTTTCTACTTCGGAAGACACTTTTACCCCCCCAAGAAGAGTCCGCACCGCTGGTCGATGCGGACGGGATCTCGCAGGAGGGTAGGGGACAAACCATCCAATGGTCGAGCAAATTGAGGAAAGGCTGAGGATGTGATCGATATCACATTCGAGAAAATTGGCGGACGACCCACCAAATCGGACACGTCTGCAGAAATAAGAAGTTGACGATCCTTTGACCGGCAGCGGTAGTTTGCTGGGCGCCTCTGCACACATCCTCTGCAGAGTCAGATCCCGCCTGGTCAGGCTAGATCAGGACATCTCACGTGGGGGGACTTCACCATGCCTGCCGCTCCGCTCGGAGCCACCTCCGAAGCGCGCCGTTCCAGATATCCGTCACGGACCGCTGTCGCCACCGCAGTCGGCCTCGCCCTGGCGCTGACCTCGATCACACCGTTCGCCTTCGCTGACGGTCCATCGGCCACTGCCACCACCCCGGCCGACGCTCCGGCCGGGAGCCCCGCCGCCAGCCCCTCGGCCATCCCGCCGGAGCTCGCCGCGCAGATGGCCACGGTCGACGCCGAGCGCGCCGGCAACAAGCCGCTGCTCAGCCCGACCGACAAGGCCATCGCCGAGGCGCAGAAGTCCGGCAAGCCCGTCCCGATCCCGGAGTTGACGGACGAGGTCAGCGAGACCGTCGCGACCCCGGCCGGCCACCTCAAGCGCACCGAGCACGTCGAGCCGCAGCGGGTGAATCAGAACGGCGCCTGGGCGACGCTTGACGGCGCTCTCGTCCCGGACGGGCAGGGTGGCTACCGGCCGAAGACCGCGCTGTCGGGGTTGCGCCTGTCCGGCGGTGGCCAGGGCCCGCTCGCCACCCTGACCAGCGCCGCCGGCGAGACGCTCACCATCGACTCGCCGTTCCCGCTCACCAAGCCGGCGATCGACCCGAGCGGGGACGCGCTGATCTACCCCGAGGTTGCCCCCGGCGTCGACCTCAAGGTGACCGCCTCCAAGTTCGGCGGGCTCTCCACCGTCCTGATCGTCAAGACCGCGGAGGCGGCGAAGAACCCGGCGCTGAAGAAGGTCCGCTTCGGTACCCAGGGCAAGGGCGTCACCGTCCGGGCCGACGAGGCCGGCAACCTCACCGCCGCGGCCGCCGACGGTACGTCCCGCTGGCACGCCCCCAGCCCGCAGATGTGGGACAGCTCTGCCGCCGCCCCGGTGGCGGCCGCCAAGTCGGCCCCCGCCCTGAGCGCTTCGGCCGGAGACGCCCCGCAGGCGAAGTCCGAGGCGCGCAGCACCGCCGAGGGCCCGGGCTACGGCGCGAAGGTCGCCACCATGTCGACCACCGTCACGGCCGACGCCGTCGAGCTGACCACCGACGACGCGGTGCTCGGCAAGGGCCAGGGCCCGTGGTTCATCGACCCGGCCTGGATCCCCGACCGTAACGTGGCCAACAACTGGACCTGGACCCAGGCCGCCTACCCCGGCAAGGCCAACATCGGGCGGACCACCGGCAGCGGGGACCAGTACGCGCGGCCCGGTGTCGGTTACCAGGGCTACCGGGTCGACAAGGGCATCGAGCGCTCCTACTTCCAGTTCGACACCCACTGGTACCGCGGCGCGATCATCAACCGCGCGACCATGTCGGTGTGGGAGCACGAGTCCTCGGACTTCTCCTGCACCAACAAGTACACCCTGGACCTCTACCTCACCAGCCCGATCAGCGACCAGACCAGCTGGAGCAATCCGCCCACGAACCAGGGCGGCCGACTCGGCGAGGCCTCGGTCCCCGGCGCGGGTCAGCCCGGCTGCGGCGGCGAGTACCAGTTCAACTACGACGTGACCGGGGTCTACCAGAACTTCGGTACCAGCCGCGACACCCTCACCTTCGGTGTGTTCGCCCGCGACGAGTCCAACATGTCGGCGTTCAAGCGGCTCGGCTACAGCCCCGCTGTCGAGATCGAGTACGACCGCGTCCCCAACGTCCCGACCGGCACGTACGCCTCCCCCGCTCCCACCACGGCCGTGCCGTGGGCAGACAACCAGGGCTGCACCGGCGGCACGATGGGCTGGATGAACTCCGCGTCCGGTTTCAACGGCGCCGTCACCCTCAACGCGACGGTCAGCAGCCCGGTCCAGCAGTCGCTCTACGGCTGGATGGGCATCTGGGACTACGCCGACACCAACCGGGCCGACAGCGGCCAGACCCCCGAGGTCGCCAACGGCGGCACGGCCGCGTTCCAGGTCAAGCAGGGCCTGCTCCAGGACGGCCACGTGTACGGCTGGGACGTCATGGCCACCGACGGGCTGGTCCAGCGGTCCGGCGGGAGCCCGGCCTGCCGCTTCGGCGTCGACCTGACCCCGCCGACCCTCTCCGTCCCGGACGCCAACACCCTGCTGCCGGAGGCCGAGCTCGACTACAAGCTCCCGCCGTCCGGCAACGGCCAGGTGACCAGGAAGCACGTGGGCCAGGAGGGCCTGGTGCCGTACACCGCGGCCGACCCGGCCCCGGGCGGCAACGCCTCCGGTGTGGTCTGCGCGCGCTGGTCCTGGGACCCGCAGTTCGCCGGGGACGGCTGGTACTGCGGTGGCGGCATCAGCAACGGGTTCCCCGTCACGCTCTCCCGCTGGGGCACCAACATCCTGTACATGCAGGTGATGGACAACGCGCGCAACGTCTCGCCGGTCGCGCAGTACTCCTTCTACGTGCCGTGGAACCCAGACGGCCCGCCGCCCGTCTTCGGTGACGTCACCGGTGACGGCGCCCCGGACATCCTGCAGCCCGACCAGGCCGGCTACCTGCGCGCCTACAACGCCCCGGGCAACTCGAAGGTCCGCTCCCCGGCCGTGGCGGCCGTCGCCACCCCGGCCGACGCGCCCGGCGGCAAGGGCTGGAACACCATCCAGATCGCCCACCGCGGCACGCTCACCGGTGGCAACAACATCGACGACGTGTTCGCCCATGCTCCCGGTGACCCGCTGCTGCGGCTCTACCAGAACCCCGGGAACACCGGCGCCTACGGCCGGATCGACAAGTCGGTGCCGATCGCCAAGCCGAAGTGCGTCCCGACCGCGTCCGAGGACTGCGCCTGGCTGAAGGCCGCTGGGTACAACGCCGCCGACTGGTCCGGCACGCTGCGGATCGCCGCCCTCGGCGACCCGGTCAGCACCGACCTCGACCCCAAGCTGGGCTTCAAGAACAAGACCGGTCTACTCACCGTCGAGAGCACCAACAACGGTGCCGACGCGGCTCTCTGGTACTACCCGGCCACCAACGCCAACACCCTGGGCAAGCCTGTCCAGCTGGCCGCGTCCGGGTGGAAGGACAAGGAGCTGATCACCCCCGGCGACTGGGCCAAGCAGGGCCGCCCGGGCCTGTGGGCCCGCAACCTCGCGGCCGCCGCCGACGGACCCAAGGACGACCTCCTCGCCTACACCTTCACCACCGGGACCGTCACCGCGACCGACAGCCTGGGCGCGCCCGTCATCGACAGCAACGGCAAGCCGCTGCTCGTGCCGACGCTGACCCAGATGGCGCCGGTCGGCACCCGGATCGGCTGGGTCTCCACCGACACCTACCCGACCGTCGGCTCGGACGGCGACCTCACCGGCAACGGCAACCCCGGCCTCTGGGCCCGGAAGGCCGACGGTTCCCTGGAGATCTGGTGGGGCCAGCCCACCACCCCCGGCAACCCCTCGGCCGGCTTCGGCTGGCTGGCCGGTCCCAGCCCGATCGGGAACACCTCGGTCTCCCCCCAGTGGTGGGCGCTCGACGGCACCGGTGACAGCAGCGGCACCAACACGCTGTACAGGAACGGCGGCGACCCCAAGGCCACCTACCCGGCCGGGGCCGCACTCACCACCGACCACAACCGTGCGGCGAACAAGGCGACCGCCTTCGACGGCACGACGGTCTACCGCACCACCGCGCCGGTCAACTCCGGTTCCAACACCCCGGGGCTGGACACCACCCAGAGCTACAGCGTCTCAGCCTGGGTGAAGATCAACAACACCGACGGCTACCACACCGCGGTCTCGCTCACCGGCAACGAGGCCAGCCCGTTCTATCTGCAGTACTCGAAGTCCCTCAAGAACTGGGCCTTCGTCCTGCCGAGCAACGACAGCTTCAACGCGAGTGCCTGGTACACCGCGTACGACCAGAGCGGCCGCACCACGGCCACGGTCGGCCAGTGGACCCACCTGACCGGCACCTACAACGCCACGAACGGCATGGCCACCCTGTACGTCAACGGCCTGGCCGTCGGCTCCACCAAGGTGGGAACCACGTGGAAGCCGCCGGCGGGCAGCCTCAACATCGGCGGCGCCGCGTACAACAAGGACGTCCCCGCCGACCTCGTCAACGGCGCGATCAGCGACGTCCGGGTCTACCCGTACGCGCTGACCGACCCCCAGGTGAACACCGTCGCCACGTCGCAGTCCATCGTCCACATCCGCAGTGCGGTCGACAAGCACAAGTGCCTGGACAACTGGGGCAGCACCGCGGGCTCGCCGGTGGTGATCTACGACTGCTGGAACGGTGACAAGCAGCACTTCACCGCTACCCGGGACAACCAGCTCAAGACCGTACCGAACGGGCTCTGCATCGGCACCCGGGACGCCAACGTCATCGACGGCACCCCGGTGGTCTCGCAGGCGTGCGACAACTCCGGGGCCCAGACCTGGATCCGCCGCTACGACGGCACGCTCTTCAACCCGGCGTCGAACAGGTGCCTGGACCTGCCCGCGTCCAACACGCAGAACACCACCGCACTGGCCGTCTGGCCATGCGGAAACCAGGCGAACCAGCACTGGCTCTTCGACAACCAGACCCTCGCGGGCGTGTAGCCCCCGTCGGTCGTCGTCAGGCCACCACCGCGGCCCCTCGCCGAGCGCCTCGTGCGTTCGGTGGGGGGCCGCGGTGGTGTTCGGAGGGCGGGGCGGGTCAGACGCGGCGGCCCTCGGTGGGGGTGGCGGGGACGGCCGTGGGGGCGGTGGTGCTGCCGGCCTTGGTGCCGAGGGTGCGTTCGACCTTGGCGACGGCGGTGCGGTACTCCATGGAGGCGGCCTGTTCGTTGCTGCCCTGGCGTTCGAAGTAGCCGAAGGCCATGGCCACCGTGCCGAAGCGTTCGATGCCGACGTAGCCGTTGAGTCGGACGCCGGCCAGGGTGCCGTCGAGGTGGACGGCGGGGGCGTCCTTGCGGTCGCCGAGGGTGACCGGGCTGACGGTGAAGGTCACGGTGTCGCTGGGGCCGGCGTTGAAGGTGATGGTGTGGCAGGTCTTCAGAGCGTCGGCGGCGGAGTTGAAGTCGGTGGCGAGTTGGTCGGACGGCTCGGCCGCGAGGGCCTGGGTGACCATCGGGTTGCCGTTCGGGCCGTCGAGTTCGGTCTCGGCGCGCGGGATCGCCGCGCCCGGCCGGGTGACGTACATGTTGATCAGGGCGCTGAGCGCGTCGCATCCGGTCACCGGGTTCGACGGGCTCGCGCTGGGGCTCGCGCCGGCGCTGGGGCTGGGGCTCTGGGTCACCGGGGGCTCGGTCCAGCCGGGGCCGAGGTCGGCCGCGGTCAGCAGGGCCGACTTCAGCTGGTCGGCGGAGGGCAGTGGCTGGGCGGTTGCGGCGGACGCCGGGAGGGCGGCCGGGCCCAGGGCGACCGCCACGACGACGGCCGCGGCGGTGAGGGCGTGGAAGGGCCTGGTCAGAGACATACGGGTCCCCCGGTCGAGAGTTCGGGAAGGGACAGGCCACCAGTGTCCCACCGGGGGCTGGGCCGGGCGCGCGGGCGGGGATCGGCGCAGGTCAGGGCCGGTCGGAGGCCGCGGAAGCGTCGGAGGGGCGGGCCGGGCGGGAGGGCTCGGCCGGCAGGGTGTCGAGGGTCTCGGCGAGCCACTGCACCCAGAAGCTCTCCAGTCCGATGCCGGCCCGCAGCACCGCGTGCTGGAGCCGGTTCTCCTCGTCCGCCCGCTCGACCGGGAAGTCGCGCCGCTCGATCTCCCGGTAGTCGGCCAACTGCTCGCGGTGCAGGGCGAGATGGCGTTCCAGCTCGGCCGCCAGGCCGTCCGTGCCGACCACCGCGGCCGCCCGCAGCCGCAGCAGCAGGGGCTCCCGGACGGCGCGCGGAGCGGCGCCCTCGGCGGTCCAGCGGGCCAGTTCGGCGCGGCCCTCCGGGAGCACCTCGTACTCCTTCTTCTGCCCGCGCACCGGCGCCTCCGGCCGGAGGGCCCGGATCTGTCCGGAGGCCTCCAGCCGGCCCAGTTCGCGGTAGATCTGCTGGTGGGTGGCGGGCCAGAAGAAGCCGATCGACCGGTCGAACCGCCTGGTCAGCTCCAGCCCCGAGGACGGTTTCTCCAACAGGGCGGTGAGGATGGCGTGCGGCAGCGACATGCCGTCGATCGTACGGGGAGCGGGCAGGGGACGAACGGGGCGAAGGCGGGGTACGGGCGCGCGGGACGGGCCGGGCTCAGCCCCGGGCGGGCGCGGGGGCGTGCCGGTCGAGCACGGCGCGCAGCCGGTCGGGGTCGGCGGTGCCGCGCTTGGGCAGGACGGCCAGGCAGGAGTTGTTCTTGTCGTTGCTCAGCAGGACGAACAGCCCCGGGGTCTCCACGTGGTGCGGGACCGCCTGCCAGCTCAGGGTGCTGGTGGAGTGGCGGTTGGTGATGGTCACGCCGGACGCCGCCACGGTGGCGGTGAACTCGCCCTTGTCGGCGGTCAACTTGTGGAACTGGCCGGCCTGCAGCCGGGGCAGCCAGAGGAGCAGGGCCAGCGCGGCGAGCACCATGAACACCGGCGGGAAGCCGATGCCCTTGCCGGTGGAGAGGTCGAGCGCGGCGATGAGCGGGCCGCAGACGACGAGCAGGTACAGGAACGCCCGCTGGCGCCGGCCCGCGCGCGTCGCCCGGGACCGGGCGGCCAGGGCCTCCCGGAAGTCCGCCACCGTGGGCGTGTACGCCAACTCGACCCGCTCGTCCGCCGCCCGCTCGTCCGCCATCGGCGCGTACGCCGTCTCGCCCTGCTCGTCCATCGGCCTGCTCTCCCCTGTGATCCGCTCCACGCCCCGCGCGCCGTGATCCGCGCTGCGACCTGCGGATACTAGCAACGGCCCCCGGGCGGACGGCGAGTGGTTTTCGGTCGGCGCCCCCGCTCGCGGCGGGGGCGCCGACCGTGCGGGACGCGGGGGCACCGACCGTACGGAACGCGAGGGCTCAGAGCGCCGCGGCGAGCTCGGTGCCCTGCTTGATGGCGCGCTTGGCGTCCAGTTCGGCGGCCACGTCGGCGCCGCCGATCAGGTGCACGGGCAGGCCGCGCTCGCGCAGCGCCTCGTACAGGTCGCGGCGCGGCTCCTGGCCGGTGCAGAGCACGACGGTGTCCACGGGCAGCAGTTGGCGCTCGCCGTCCACCGTGATGTGCAGACCGGCGTCGTCGATCAGGTCGTAGGTGACGCCGGGGACCATCACCACGCCGCGGTGCTTGAGCTCGGTGCGGTGGATCCAGCCGGTGGTCTTGCCGAGGCCGGCGCCGACCTTGCTGGTCCTGCGCTGGAGCAGGTGGACGCTGCGCGGGGGCTTCGGCCGCTCCGGGGCGCGCAGGCCGCCGCGCTCGCGGTACTCCGGGTCGATGCCCCACTTCGCCTGGAACACCGGCGGGTTGAGGCTCGCCGCGTCGCCCGGGTCGGTGAGGAACTCGGCCACGTCGAAGCCGATGCCGCCGGCGCCGAGGATGGCGACCCGCTCGCCGACCGGCGCGCCGTCGCGCAGCACGTCGAGGTAGCCGAGCACGCTGGGGTGGTCGATTCCCGGGATGTCGGCGGGAGTTCGCGGGGTGACGCCGGTGGCGAGGACGAGCTCGTCGTGGCCCTGCCCGACCAGCTGCTCGGCGGTGACGGTCGCGCCGAGCCGCAGCGTGACGTCCAACTCGGCCAGCCGGGTGCGGAAGTAGCGCAGCGTCTCGTCGAACTCCTCCTTGCCGGGGATGCGCCGGGCGATGTTCAGCTGCCCGCCGATCGCCTCGGCGGCGTCGTACAGGGTGACGTCGTGGCCGCGCTCGGCGGCGGAGACGGCGAAGGCGAGGCCGGCCGGGCCCGCCCCGACGACGCCGATCCGCTTGCGCGACTTCGTTGCCCCGAGGATGAGTTCGGTCTCGTGGCAGGCGCGCGGGTTGACCAGGCAGGAGGTGATCTGGAGGTTGAAGGTGTGGTCGAGGCAGGCCTGGTTGCAGCCGATGCAGGTGTTGATGGCCTCGGCGCGGTCGTCCCGGGCCTTGGCGACGAAGTCGGCGTCGGCGAGCAGCGGGCGGGCCATCGAGACCAGGTCCGCGCTGCCCTCGGCGAGCAACTGCTCGGCGATCTCGGGGGTGTTGATGCGATTGGTGGTGACCAGCGGGATGCCGACCTTGCCCATCACCTTCTTCGTCACCCAGCCGAAGGCGCCGCGCGGCACGGAGGTGGCGATGGTGGGGATGCGGGCCTCGTGCCAGCCGATGCCGGTGTTGATGATGGTCGCCCCGGCGGCCTCGACGGCCTGGGCGAGCCGCACGACCTCGTCGAGGGTGGAGCCGCCGGGCACCAGGTCGAGCATGGAGAGGCGGTAGACGATGATGAAGTCCTCGCCGACCCGCTCGCGGACCCGGCGGACGATCTCCACCGGGAA
Organism: Kitasatospora sp. NPDC001119; assembly: GCF_053598475.1. NCBI lineage: Bacteria > Bacillati > Actinomycetota > Actinomycetes > Kitasatosporales > Streptomycetaceae > Kitasatospora > Kitasatospora sp. NPDC001119. Next base: position 149,613 of record NZ_JBSFKI010000013.1, on the reverse strand, counting down.
GCGCATCCGCCGCTCGTACGTGCCGCCCCACTCGTCCTCGCGGTGATTGGTCGCGGCGACGATGAACTCGTTGACCAGGTAGCCCTCGGAGCCCATGATCTCGACGCCGTCGTACCCGGCGCGGCGGGCGAGTTCGGCGCAGCGGGCGAAGTCCTCGACGGTCTGCTCGACCTGCTCGGCGGTGAGCGCGTTGGGCGTGAAGGGGCTGATCGGGGCCTGAATCGCGCTGGGGGCGACCAGGTCCCGGTGGTAGGCGTAGCGGCCGAAGTGCAGGATCTGGAGGGCGATCCTGCCGCCGGCGGCGTGCACCGCGTCGGTGGCCACGCGGTGCTTGTCGGCCTCCTCCTCGGTGGTCAGCATCGCGCCGCCCTCCCAGGGGCGCCCGGCCTCGTTGGGGGCGATGCCGCCGGTGACGATCAGGCCGACGCCGCCGCGGGCCCGCTCGGCGTAGAAGGCGGCCATCCGCTCGTAGCCGCCGGGGGCCTCCTCCAGGCCGACGTGCATCGAGCCCATGATCACGCGGTTGGGCAGGGTGGTGAAGCCGAGGTCGAGCGGGCTGAGCAGGTGCGGGTAGCGGTTGCTGCCGGGGTGGGCGCTCATCGACGTCTCCTGGGGCGCGGGCGGGGAGTGGACCGGGGCGTTGTGGACCGGGGGCGTTGTTACCGCAGGGTAGGGGACGGGCGGCGGGGTATGCAACTAGTTGCATAAGGCTCTCCCGGGTCGCCGGGAGGGCCCTCCGGATGGCTCGAACACGGCGCCGGGGACCGACCGGACGCGTATCGTCGTGTCCCGGACATCGCGGGGGCGTCGCGGGGGGACATCGCATCGCGGGGACGCCGCGGACTCGAAGCTCGGGACTCAGGAGAGGAGCGACCGTGCGCGGTGGCTCGGTGGCCGTGGTCGGGGGCAGCATCGCCGGGAGCGCCTTCGCCGGCGCGGCCGCCCGGCTCGGCGCGGAACGGGTGGTGGTGCTGGAACGCAGCCCCGGGCACCTGGAGGACCGCGGCGTGGGCCTGTGCACCCACAACGACCGCTTCGACGAACTGGTCCGGGCCGGACACCTCGACGCGGACACCCGCCGCCACCGCCTCACCGTCCGCCGCTGGGTCGCCCGGGGCGCGGCCGGCGAGGGCGACGGGCCGGACGGCTGCGGGCGACTGCTCTGGGCCCAGCCCTTCCCGTTCCACTCGCACCACTGGGGCGTGCTCTGGCAGGCCCTGCGCGAACGGATGCCCGAGCAGGTCGAGTTCCGGCTGGGTGCCACCGTGACGGCCGTCGGCAACGAGCCGGACGGGGGCGAACCGGACGGCAGCGGGTCGGAGGGCCCCCAGGCTGAGCCGGACGGCACCCGGGCCGAGGCGGGCGGAGCCTGGGTCGAGACGGACGGCGGCCGCGAGACGTACGACCTGGTGATCGGCGCCGACGGCTACCGCTCGGTGGTCCGCGAGGCCGTCTGCCCGCAGGCCGAGCCCGAGTACGCCGGGTACGTGTGCTGGCGCGGCAGCTACGACGCCGCCCTGCTGGCCGAGCTGCCCGGCGGCGCGGCGCCCTGGCCGGAGGAGCAGTGCATCACCGCCTGCTACCCCGGCGGCCAGGTGGTGATCTACCGCATCCCCGGGGTCGCGCCCGGCCGCACCCAGGTGAACTGGGTCTTCTACGCCCCCACCCCCGCCTGGCTGCGACTGGACGGCCCGACCAGCATCCCGGCGGGCAGCCTCACCGACCCGCAGGTGGACGAGCTGCGCCGGCTCGCCGAGCGGTACCTGCCGCCGTACTGGGCCGGCCTGGTCACCCTGACCCCGCGCGAACGGACCTTCCTCCAGCCGGTCTACGACCTGGCGGCCCCGGCCCGGACGGCCGGACGGCTGCTGATCGGCGGGGACGCGGCCACCGTGGTGCGCCCGCACAACACCAGCGGCGCGGTGAAGGCGATCCAGGACGCCCACGCCTTCGAGCTGGCGGGGCGGGAGGCCGGCTCCTGGGCAGCTCTGCTGGCTGCCTACGACCGCGAACGGACGGCGGCCGGGCGGGAGTTGGTGGAACTGGGCCGCACCCTGGGCCGGGCCCAGGTCACCGCGGCGCCGGACTGGTCGGGGATGGACGAACCGGCCATGACCGCCTGGTGGCACCACCAGTTCACCGGCGGCGGGGGCTTCGGCGGCCACGCGCTCGGCCGTACCGACTGAGCGCGTGGCCGTGACTGCCGGACCCCGGTCGACCCGCTTCGGGCGAACGGGCGTCGACCGCTACCGGCTGGCGACGGTCAGACGTTGACGCCGTAGTCGGTCGCGATGCCGCGCAGGCCGGAGGCGTAGCCCTGGCCGATGGCGCGGAACTTCCACTCGTTGCCGTTGCGGTACAGCTCGCCGAAGACCATCGCGGTCTCGGTCGAGGCGTCCTCGGTCAGGTCGTAGCGCGCGATCTCCAGGCCGTTGGCCTGGTTGACGATCCGGATGAACGCGTTGCGCACCTGGCCGAAGTTCTGCAGCCGGGCGTCGGCGTCGTAGATCGACACCGGGAAGACCACCTTGGCCACGTCGGCCGGGACGCGGTCCAGGTCGACCTTGATCTGCTCGTCGTCCCCGTCTCCGCCGCCGGTCAGGTTGTCGCCGCTGTGCTCGACCGAACCCTCGGGGCTGCGGAGGTTGTTGAAGAAGACGAAGTGCTGGTCCGAGACCACCTTGCCCAGCGCGTTGCACAGCAGCGCACTGGCGTCCAGGTCGTAGTCGGCCCCGGTGGTGGTGCGCACGTCCCAGCCGAGACCGACGATCACGGCGCTCAGACCGGGCGCCTCCTTGCTCAGCGAGACGTTGCCGCCCTTGGCCAGCGAAACTCCCACAATGCCCTCCTCTGATCTCTCCCTGTGGACGAATCTACAACACTGTAGAGATCACGAGAATCCGTCTGCAGGCGGGCCCACCCCGGGAATTTCTCCGGGTCGCACACGGGAACCCTGCGCGGGAACCGCCGCCGGCCCGGCCAGGGCGTCACCGCACGGCGTCGATCTCGATCCGCAGCGCACCGTTCTCGGCCGTCGCCCTGCGGCCCCAGCCCAGCAGCAGGCCCAGCACCTCGCGCTCGGCGGCCGGGAGCCGGGCCAGGTCCACCTGCTCGATCTCCCGGACCAGCGCGGCCATCGACGGCTGCCGGATCCGGCTGCTGAAGTCGAGGTCCGGCTCGTGGCGGGCGAGGGTGGGCAGGGTCCGCGTACCCAGACGGCGCAGGACGGCCCACAGGGCGCCGCCGTCGACCCAGGCCTCCAGCCGCCCGGGCTGCGGCGCCGGGCCGGCCCCGCGCCCCGTCCTCGCCTTGACCGGCACCCGGTACAGGCCGAGGACGTACTCGTCCTCGGCCACCTCCTCGTCCGGCCCGTACGGCCGCAGGCCGCCCGCTGTGCTCCGCATGCCGAGCACCCTAGCGACCTCCCGCCCTAGACTGGCAGTGGATTTCCCCTCGTCCACTCTTCCCCCGTTCCCCCTCGTCGGCTCGCCGCCGTCTCCCCTCGTCGCAGGCCCGGTCGCCGGAGGTCCCGATGCGCCAGCGGTACAGCTTCCACCTCGACCAGGGCGGGCACTCGGTGACCGTCAACGTCCGGTCCGGCTGGATCACCGAGACCGAGCTGCTGGTCGACGGCAAGGAGTGCGACTTCCACCGGGTCCACGGGCACGGCGACTATCCGCTGACCCTCACCGCCCAGGTCGCCGAGGAGCCACCGACGCCGCCAAGGCCGCTCGCGGTGCGGCTGGACCGCACCGGCCGGGCCGAGCACCCGCTCTCCTGCGTCCTGGAGCTGTCCGGCGCCCAGCACCCGATGCCCGAGCGCACGGCGCGCTGATTCCGCTTCCTCCCCCCGCGAATTCCGCCTCCTCCGCACGGCCGCGCCCATCCACGGCTGCCGCGCCAAGGCGTGGAGCCGCAGGAACGGAGCGGACACGTGCCGGTACGGCGCTCAGCCGGGCCGGCCCCACGCGCTGCCGCGCTACCGCGCCTCCTCGACGATCTCCTCGACCGCCTTCCTTGCCCGCTCGGCGTCCTCCGCGACCAGCCCGATCCTGGTGCGGCGGTCGAGCACGTCGGCCGCGTCCAGCGCGCCCTCGTGGCTGACGGCGTAGGCGATCTCGGCGCGGGTCACGTCCAGGCCCTCGGCGATCGGCGTCAACTCTCCGGCCGCCAGCACCTCGTGGGCCGCGCCGCCGTGGCGGGCGAGCAGTGAGGCGGGCACCCGCCCGGCGGTTCCGCCCTCCGGGACCCCGGCGGGCAGCGGGCGGCTGTCCCCGTGGCCGGGGGCGCCGACCAGCGGCAGCCGGGCCGTCCAGCAGGCGCGGGCGGGCAGGCCGCGCAGCCGGACGGCGGTGTCCACCGCGTCCTCGGCCATCCGGCGGTAGGTGGTGAGCTTGCCGCCGACCACGGTGATCACCCCGGACGGGCTCTCCAGCACCGCGTGCTCGCGGGAGATGTCGGCGGTGCTGCCGTCCCCGGTGTCGATCAGCGGGCGCAGCCCGGCGTAGGCGCCGATCACGTCCGCCCTGGTCAGGGCGGTGGCGAGGGCGGCGTTGACGGTGTCGAGGAGGAAGGAGCGCTCGGCCTCGGTGGGCTGCGGCTCGTCCGGGATCGGGCCCGGGGCGTCCTCGTCGGTCAGGCCGATCGCGACCCGGCCGAGCTGCTGCGGGAGGGCGAAGACGAAGCGGCTGGTGGAGCCGGGCACCGGCACGGTGAGGGCGGCGGTCGGGTTGCCGAGGGCCTTCGCGTCCACCAGCAGGTGGGTGCCCCGGCTGGGCCGGAGCCGGATCGAGGTGTCCACCTCGCCCGCCCAGACGCCGGTGGCGTTGACCACCGCGCCGGCCCGGACGGCGAGTTCCCGCCCGGTCAGGATGTCGACCAGCCGGGCCGAGGTGCCGGTGACCTGCTCGGCGCGCACCCTGGTCAGCACGCTGGCACCGTACTGCGCGGCGGTCCGGGCCAGTGCGACCACCAGCCGGGCGTCGTCCACGAGTTGGCCGTCGTGGGCGACCAGCGCGCCGCGCAGCCCGTCCGTCCGCACGCCCGGCACCAGCCGGCGGGTCCGGTCGGCGTCGATCCGGCGCACCCGGGGCAGCAGCGCGCCCGGGGTGCCGGCCGTCAGGCGCAGCGCGTCCCCGGCGTGGAAGCCGGTACGGATCAGCGCGGCCTGGCCGGGGCGCAGCAGGTCCGGGAGCAGCGGCACCAGTTGGGGCAGTGCGCGGATCAGGTGCGGGGCGGTGCGGGTCATCAGCACACCGCGCTCCACCGCGCTCTCCCGGGCCACCTTGATCCGCCCTGAGGCGAGGTAGCGCAGGCCGCCGTGCACCAGCTTGGAACTCCAGCGGCTCGTCCCGAAGGCGAGGTCCCGGGCCTCGACCAGCACCGTGCGCAGGCCGCGCGAGGCCGCGTCCAGGGCCACTCCGGCACCCGTGACGCCGCCGCCGATGACCAGGAGGTCGATCCGGGCGTCGTCGCCGAGCGCCTCCAGCTCCGCCGCCCTTCGGACGGCGTTGAGCCGGGAGGTCCCGGCGTACGGACCGGCGTACGGGCCCGCGTGCGAACCGGAGGACGGACCGGCGTGCGAGCTGGAGTGCGGACCGGCGTGCGGGCCTGCGGTGGGGGTCATGGCGCGAGGTATCCGTTCAGTGCTCTGGCCAGTTCGCACCGCCAGGCCGCCTCGGGCAGCAGGGAGGCGACCATGCGGTGCGACTGGACGGTGGACTGGGCTGTCAGCAGGACCATGGCGGCCAGTTCGAGCGGCTCGCCCTCCCGGATCGAGCCGTGCGCCTGGCCCTGCTCGATGCCGGTGCGCAGTGCCTCCAGCAGGCCGCGCTGGCTGGCGCCGAGCCGCTCGACGACGTACTCGAGCAGCAGGTCGGAGTCGTCGGAGCGCAGCAGCGCGCCGATCACCGGGTGGTCGCGCAGCCGGACGGCGATCTCCACGGTCCGCTCGACGAAGGCCTCCCGGTCCCGGCCGGTCGGCACGGCGGCCTCCAGGGTGGCCAGGATCTCCCGGGTGAGCAGCGCGCCGATCACCGCCCGGACGTCCGGCCAGCGGCGGTAGACGGTCGGCCGGCTGACCCCGGCACGGCGGGCGATCTCGGCGAGCTGGGTGCGGCGCACGCCGAGGTGGACCATCAGGTCGGCGGCGGCGTCCAGGATCGCGTCGTCGGTGCTGCGGGCCCCCGGGACCTGGCCGGTGCCCCCGTGGGTCTGGCCCGGCGTCTCGGGCTCGTCGTTACTACTTGACATGATGTGTGAAACTGTAACGCATGGCACCTGAGACGCAAGCGGGACCGGCCGGCGCCGCACTTCCGCTCCCCCCGATGAAGTGGGACGCCTGGGGCGACCCGGCCCTGGCCAAGGAGCTGTCCGCCGACATCAAGGGACTGCTCGCCGCCGCCCTCGGCGTCACCGGCGACGCCGCCCCCGGGCCGAGCGCCGACGAGGTCGTCCTGCACCCGTCCCGGCTCTCCGCCGAGGACCTCGACGCGCTGGCCGGCGCGGTCGGCAAGGAGCACGTCAGCGCCGCCGACGCCGACCGGCTGCCGCGCGCCGGCGGCAAGTCCACCCCGGACCTGCTGCGCCGCCGCAGCCGCGAGGCGCAGGACGCCCCCGACGCCGTCGTGCTGCCCGGCAGCGAGCAGGAGGTCGCCGCCGTCCTCGCGGTGTGCGCCGAACGCCGCATCGCCGTCGTCCCGTTCGGCGGCGGCACCAGCGTGGTCGGCGGCCTCGACCCCGAGCGCGGCGGCCTCACCGCCGTCGTCTCCCTCGACCTGCGCCGCTTCGACCAGCTGCTCGACCTGGACGAGACCTCCGGCGAGGCCGTCCTCGGCGCCGGCCTCACCGGCCCGGCCGCGGAGGAGCTGCTCGCCGAGCGCGGCTGGGAGCTCGGCCACTACCCGCAGAGCTTCCGCTACGCCACCATCGGCGGCTTCGCGGCCACCCGCTCCTCCGGCCAGGACTCCGCCGGGTACGGGCGCTTCGACGAGATGGTGCGCGGGCTGCGCGTCGTCACCCCGGCCGGGGTGCTCGACCTCGGCCGCGCCCCCGCCTCCGCCGCCGGCCCCGACCTGCGCCAGCTCTTCCTCGGCTCCGAGGGCACCCTCGGCGTGATCACCGCCGTCCGGCTGCGCGTCCACCCGCTGCCCGCCGTCAAGGCGTACGAGGCGTGGAGCTTCCCCGACTTCGCCACCGGCACGGCCGCGCTGCGCGCCGTCGAGCAGCAGGGCACCGGCCCGACCGTGATCCGGCTCTCCGACGAGGCCGAGACCATGATCAACCTGGCCATGACCGAGCAGATCGGCGGCGCCCCGGCGGTCAGCGGCTGCCTGGCCGTCACCGTCTTCGAGGGCGGCGCCACCCAGGTCGCCGCCCGACAGCAGCTCACCCGCGACGCCCTGCTCGCCGCCGGCGGCACCTCGCTCGGCGAGGGCCCCGCCCGGGCCTGGGAGCACGGCCGGTTCAGCGCCCCCTACCTGCGCGACTCGCTGCTCGCCGCGGGCGCGCTGTGCGAGACCCTGGAGACCGCGGCCTCCTGGAGCCGGCTGCCGGCCCTGCGGGCCGCCGTCACCGAGGCGCTCACCGGCGCCCTGCCCGGCTCCCTGGTGCTCTGCCACGTCTCGCACGTCTACCCGACCGGCGCCTCGCTCTACTTCACCGTCGTCGCCGCCCTCGGCGAGGACCCGCTCACCCGCTGGGGCGCCGCCAAGCGCGCCGCCGGGGACGCCATCCTCCGCGCCGGCGGCACCATCAGCCACCACCACGCCGTCGGCGCCGACCACCGGCCCTGGATGACCGAGGAGATCGGCGACCTCGGCGTGCGCATCCTGCGCGCCGTCAAGGCCGAACTCGACCCGGCGGGCATCCTCAACCCGGGCAAGCTGATCCCGTGAACGACGTGAGAACCGTCCGCAGGGTCGCCGTTCTCACCAACCCGGCGGCGGGCATCGGCCACGCCGAGCCCGCCGCCCACCGGGCCACCGCCCGGCTGCGGGCCCTCGGCGTCGACGTCGAACCGCGGGCCGGGCGCTCCCCCGAGGACGCCGTCAGGCTCGCCCGCGAGGCGGCGGCCGACGGCGTGGACGCGGTGGCCGTGGTCGGCGGCGACGGCATGATCAACCTCGCCCTCCAGGCCCTGGCCGGCACGCCCGTCCCGCTCGGCGTGATACCGGCCGGCACCGGCAACGACCACGCCCGCGAGTACGGCCTGCCGCTCGGCGCCCCCGAGGCCGCCGCCGACGTCATCGCCGCCGGGCGCACCCGCGGCGTCGACCTCGGCCGGATCACCGGCCCGGACGGCGCGGTGCGCTGGTACGGCTCCGTCCTCGCCACCGGCTTCGACTCCCTGGTCAGCGACCGCGCCAACCGGCTGCGCTGGCCGCGCGGCCGGATGCGCTACAACCTCGCCATCGCCGCCGAGTTCGCCAACCTCCGCCCGCTGCCGTTCCGCATCACCCTCGCCGACGGCACCGTCATCGAACGCGACCTCACCCTGGCCGCCGTCGGCAACACCCGCAGCTACGGCGGCGGCATGCTGATGTGCCCCGCCGCCCTGCCCGACGACGGACTGCTCGACCTCACCCTCGTCGACGCCATGCCCCGGCTGCGCATCGCCCGCTTCTTCCCCACGCTCTTCAAGGGCACCCACATCACCTATCCGGAGGTCACCACGCTGCGCACCGAAGCCCTGCGGATCGAGTCCCCCGGCATCACCGCCTACGCCGACGGCGAGTTCATCGCCGCGCTCCCGGTGGACGTCGCGGTGGCACGGGACGCCCTGCGGGTGCTGGTGCCGTGAGGGGCTGACGCCGCCGTCCGGCCGTCGGGGTGCCGCCGGACCGCGGTGCCGGTCTCACCCTGCCAGGCGGCGGCGCCACAGCAGCGGGCGTATCTCGACGGCCTGGGACGGGTCGCCGTTCCAGACCGTCGGCAGGCCGGCCTCCGCCAGGGCGGCGACCACCTCCTTCCCGACCGCGGCGGTGGCCGCCGGGGAGCCGTCGAAGCCGCCGTACAGCAGGGACAGTCCGTGGCCGAGGGCGGCGGATTCGGTGCCCTGGGCGTGGAAGTAGACGAAGCCGCGGGCGTCGGCCTCGCCGGCCTCGGCGATCTCGGCGTCGCCGCAGGAGCGGCAGCAGCCGAAGTCCTCCCGGGCCGTGATGCCGCCCGCCTCCAGGGCGGCGAAGGCCCGGGCCAGGCGCTCCGGATCCGTCTCGCCGATCCAGCCGGTCTGCTCGCCGACCCGCTCCAGCCAGAGCCGGTCGGCTAGTTGCTCGGCCTGGGGGCGCGAGAGCGGGCGGCGGTCGCCCGCGACCAGGTGCTCCTCGGCCTGCTCGGCGAGCCGGGCGCGGTCGGTGTAGCCGCAGGCCAGCGTCAGCCGCAGCCGGTCCTCCAACTCCCGCCGCTCGCCCGCCTCCAGGTCGATCGGCGGCACCGGCGCCGGCGCCGGGCCCAGGTCGAGCGGCTGCCAGTCCAGCCCCTCGTCCCAGCCCGCCGCGCCGCGCGCCCAGCCCGTCATCGCCGCGACCACCGGCTCGGGCCCGTCCAGCCGCACCTCGAAGTGCCGCTCGGCGGAGCCGTCCCGGTGCTCCAGCGTGTACTCCTCGCCGTCGGCGTGCCACACCTGCACGTACACGTCCGGCAGGTCCGGTATCCGCTCCACGACGAGGAAGCGGTCGTCCGGCGCACCGATGCGCCGGACCATCCCCGCGAGGTCGTCCGCGGACACCCTCAGGTGCCGCGTCTCGTTCGTCTGCACCGTGATCGCCAGCATGACGTCACCGTTGCACACGGCACTGACAATCCCCGTGGCCGATCCCCGGCGGCCGATCCCCGCAACAGATCCCGCGGTTCAGGCCCGCCACGCCCGTACCCGGCCGGCCAGCAGCACGCGGTTCTCCCGCCCCGGCCCCTCCACCACCGTGAACCCGTCGTCCCAGGCCGCGGCGGCCTCGGCGGCGAACGTCCCGTCGTCCGTGCTCAGGCCTCGTGGACGAGGGACTTCAGCTCGCCGACGCTCTCGGTGAGGGTCGGTTCGCCGGAGCCCGGGTCGACGGTGAAGACGCGGTAGCCGGCGTCGGTGGTGACCCTGACCCGGCCGGACCCGGCCCATTCCGCCGCGACGAACTCCCCCTGGCCCCGGAAGCCGCCCGTGTGGAGGGCGAGGACGTCCCAGCGGCGGGTCGCCAGGCCGGTGCCGGTCTCCAGCCGGACGAAGTAGCGCCCGTTGTAGCCCTCCGGATCGTCGTGGTGGGCCACCGTCAGGACGTGGTCCGCCCGCTCCGGGGACGCGGTGCGGCTCACCCCCTGGACCTTCGGTCCGAACATCTGCAGGACGTGGCCGCCACCCGACAGCAGCAGCCCGAACACCGCGAACGCCGACGCCAGCCCGCCGACGACGTCCCACCGGCCGCGGACCACGACCGCGGCCAGCAGCAGGACGGCGGCCAGGCCGAGCATCGCCCACGGCCGGTTCAGGACGTCGGCCACCACCGCCCGCCCACCGTTCCCGGACTCCATCCGCCCCACCGCCCACAGCGCCGGCGGCAGCAGCAGCGCGGTGGCGGCCACGATGCCGCCGGCTCTCCCACGGTTCGCCATCGAACCCCCTCCTCGGTTTCCGGGCATCCTAGGGCGCTGCCCGCCCCCGGCCCGACCGAGACGTTCTCCGGTGCCCCGGTACCGCCGGTCTGCTAGCCTCCTGGAGGCCGTGCGAGAGAACGAGGAGGTGGTACCCGTGAACGTTTCGACATGGGTGCTCTCCTCCGGGGTCACGGTCGGGCGATAGGTCGTCGTCCGGGAGCGCCGTTCCAGTGCACTCCCGAAAGGCACGACCATGCGTTTCACTTCCGAACAGCACCTCGATGACGGCGTCCTCGAGCGTGGGTTCACCCTCGGCGAGATCCCCGGCATCCTGTGGACGCCCGCATCCGCCTCCCCGTCCGAGCCGGTCCCGCTGGTCCTGCTCGGCCACCCCCCGCTCGGACTGCGCAGGATGCACCCCCGGCTGGTCGCCCGGGCCCGACGCTGCGCGGCGGACGGCTTCGCCGCGGCCACCATCGAGCTCCCCGGCAGCGGGGACCGGCCCCGCTGGGCCGCCCTCGAGCAGGCCCGCGCCGACCTGCGCCGGGCCATGGAGGCCGGCGAGCCGGTCGGCGAGGAGATCGTCGACGCCCTCGTCCTCCCGCTCGTCGACAAGTCCGTCCCGGAATGGCAGGCCGCCCTCGACGCCCTCCTCGCCCTGCCCGGGATCGGCGGCCCGGTCGGGTACTCGGGGGGAGTCATCTCCATCGGCGTCCGGCTGGCGGTGGTCGAGCCGCGCATCGTGGCCGCCGGCCTCTTCGCCGGGAGCCTCGTTCCCCGCGCCGTGTTCGAGGAGGCCCGCCGGGTCACCATTCCGCTGCACGTCCTGCTGCAGTGGGACGACGAGGGCAACGACCGGCAGGCGTCCCTGGACCTGTTCGACGCCTTCGGCTCCCGGGAGAAGACGCTGCACGCCAACATGGGCGGGCACACGGGCGTCCCGCGGTTCGCGGGCGAGGACGCGGCCGGGTTCTTCGCCCGGCACCTGCGCCAGCCGCAGGCCGGTCCCGGTAGGCAGTAGGCCGGTGCCGGCCGGCCGTCGCGATCGAGGAGGGCGCGGGCCCTCCTCGATTCGCGGCGCGCCGGCCGGTGACTCCCGGCCCGGCCGCCGGGAAAACCGGGTGACCCGGCGGCAGGGGGTCGGGTAGCGTGCCGGGCATGTCGAGCCCTGAGGCATCCAGGGTGGGGGCTTTCGGTCACGCGCCGTCAGCCCCCTGAAACCCCGGAGATCCTGAACCACTGAGGTCCGAGCGAGCGCCACGCCTGCGCCGCCCGGGGGTTGAGCGTGCGGTGACGAGACGTCCGTCCTCCTCGTTCCCACCGCCCCGCTTCGGAGCCTCTCGATGCCCCTTCCGCTCTATCTGCTCGCCCTGGCCGTGTTCGCCATGGGCACCTCGGAGTTCATGCTCGCCGGGCTGCTGCCCGGACTCGCCGCCGATCTCGGCGTCACCGTCGGTACGGCCGGCGGGCTGACCTCGGCCTTCGCGGTCGGGATGGCGGTCGGCGCGCCGCTGATGGCCGGGCTCGCCCGCGGCCGGTCGGGGCGCGGCAGCCTGCTCGGGTTCGTCCTGGTGTTCGCGGCGGCGCACGCCGTCGGGGCGGTGACGACGAGCTTCCCGGTGCTGGTGGCCACCCGGGTGGTCGCCGCGCTCGCCAACGCCGGGTTCCTGGCGGTGGCACTGACCACCGCCGCCGCGCTCGTCCCGGCGGACCGCAAGGGGCGGGCGCTCGCCGTGCTGCTGTCGGGGACGACGGTGGCGACGGTCGCCGGCGTCCCGGGCGGGGCGGTGCTGGGCGCGCTGTTCGGGTGGCGCGCCGCGTTCTGGGCCGTCGCGCTGCTCTGCCTGCCGGCCGCCCTCGGCATCGCCAAGGGCCTTCCGCCCGTTGCCCCGTCGAGCGACCAGGCCGCGGCCACGGACCCGGCCCTGCGCGCGGAGCTCGGCGAGCTGCGCCGCCCCCCGCTGCTCCGCGCGATGCTGCTCGCCGCACTGGTGAACGCGGCGACCTTCGGCGGCTTCACCTTCCTCTCCCCCCTGGTGACCGGCCCGGCCGGGCTGGGCGACCTGTGGGTGCCGGTCGCGCTGGTGCTGTTCGGGGCCGGGTCGTTCGCCGGGGTCACCGTCGCCGGGCGGCTCGCGGACCGGCGCCCCGGCCTGGTCCTCGCCGTCAGCGGCCCGCTGCTGCTGGCGGGCTGGCCCGCCCTGGCCGTCCTGGCGGACGCGCCTGGCGCGCTGCTGCCGCTGGTGTTCCTGCTGGGCGGGCTGTCCTTCGCGGTCGGCGGCACGCTGATCACCCGGGTGCTGTACGAGGCGGCCGGCGCCCCCGCGCTGGCCGGCGCCTACGCGACCGCCGCCCTCAACCTCGGCGCCACGGCCGGCCCGCTGCTGGCCGCCACTTCCCTCGGCACGGCGGCCGGTGACCTCGGCCCGTTCTACGCGGGCGGCCTGCTGGTCGCCGCCGCACTGCTGGTCGCGGCGGTGCGGCCGCGGCTCGACTGAGCCCTGCCGGAGCCGGCTGCGGGCTGCGGCGGAAGCGGGCCGCCGCCCGCGGCGCGGTGGGCCGCTCCTGGTCCGGCGTGTCGACCGGCACCCGGACGTGCACGCCGGTCGGCACCTGTCGATCACCCGGGCGGCGGGGCCGGGCCCGGCACCCAGGAGACCGGCCCCGACGGTGCAACTCCGCTGCCCACGGCGGCCGGTGGCCCGGTGATGCCCCGCCGAGGACCGGCCCTGACAGCGGACTCCCCCACCCGCGACGACCCGCGCCGCAGCCCGACGCAGGATGGCTGCCTGCCGGGACCGACCCCCGTACGGCCCCGGCACGCCCCCTCCCCCGCTACCCGACCACCCGCAGCACGATCTTGCCCTGGATGTGCCCCCGCTCCGCCCGGCGGTGGGCGGCGACGGCCTCCCACAACGGGTAGACGCCGTCCACGGCCACCCGGACCCGGCCGTCCGCCAGCAGCAGGGCGAGTTCGGCGAGGTCGCCGCCGCTGGAACGGACCTGCCACAGGCCCTCGTTCAGGGCCACCCCGAGTTCCGCGGCCCGCTCGGGCCGGTAGTCGCCGAGGAAGCAGGACACCAGTCGGCCCCCGCGCCGCAGGGCGCCCAGCAGGCGGTGGGCCTCGGGGCCGCCGACGGTGTCGACCAGCAGGTCGGCGCCCTGGACGGCCTCGGCGGCCGGGGTGCGGGTGTAGTCCACGAAACGGTCGGCGCCGAGGCCGCGCAGGAACTCCTCGTGCCGCCCGGAGGCGACCGCGACGACCTCCTCCGCCCCGGCCAGGCGCAGGAGTTGGACCGCGAGGTGTCCGATCCCGCCGGCCGCGCCGACCACCACGGCCGATCCGCCCCCGGCGTAGCCGAGGCGCTTGTACAGGAACTGGAAGGCGGTCAGCCCGGCCATCGGGACGGCGGCGGCCTCGACGTGCCCGAGGGCGGCCGGTTTGCGCGCCAGGTCGGCGGCCGACGCGACGACGTACTCGGCGTAGCCGGACGGGCGGCCGGGGAAGCCGAGGAGTCCGAAGACCTCGTCGCCGACGTTCCAGCCGGTGTCGGGGCCGCCGAGTTCCGCGACCACGCCGGAGACGTCGGTGCCGAGGGTCAGCGGCAGCGGCCAGTCGGGCCGCCGTTCGGCCGGGATGGTGGTGAAGCCGCTCCGGACGTACCAGTCGGGCGGGTTGACGCCCGCCGCGTGGACGCGGACCAGCACTTCTCCGGGCCCTGGGACGGGCCTCGGCACCTCCTCGTACCGCAGCACCTCGGGTCCGCCGTAGGCGTGCAGCCGGACGGCTTTCATCGTGTTCTCCGTGGCCATGTGTTCTCCCCCGACGCAGGACGGACGGGCTCCGACTAGAATCCGGAGCGCCGCTCCGGAAAGCTAACCGGAGCAGTGCTCCAGTTGTCAATGGCGAGGAACCCCATGCCCCTTGAACCGCAGACGGCGCCCCGCGCCGACGCCCAGCGCAACCGCGACCGGATCCTGGCCGAGGCGGCCGCCCTGATGGCCGACGAGGGCACCCAGGCCTCCCTGCGCGACGTCGCCCGCCGCGCCGGGGTCGGCCTCGGCACGCTCTACCGGCACTTCCCCACCCGCGAGGACCTGCTGGCGGCCCTGCTCGGCCGCCGCTTCGAACTCCTCACCGCCCGCGCCGACACCCTCGCCGCCGCCGAACCGGCCGGCCCCGCCCTGACCACCTGGCTCCACGAGTTCCTCGACGCCGCCGCCTACCGGGGCCTGCCCGCCACCCTGATGGCCACCCTGCAGGACCCGGAGTCCGCCCTGCACGCGAGCTGCCTGCGGATGCGCCAGGCGGGCGGGCGGCTGCTCGCCGCCGCCCAGCAGGAGGGACTGATCCGCCCGGACGTCACGGCGCTCGACGTCTTCGTCCTCGTCAACGCCCTGAGCTGGACCGCCGACCAGGGGCCTACCCTCGCCGAGCGCCGCGACCACCTCTTCGGGCTGGTCCTGGACGGCCTGCGGCCCCGCTGACCCCACCGGCGCCGAAGGCCGCGCCGAACTCGCCGTCCCCCGGCCCCGGTTCATACCCCCGGGGTCGCCGCCACCCGCCCGTCGGCGATCGCCGCGACCAGCTCGCCGTGGTCGGCCGCCGTCCGGTCGGCGTAGCGCAGCGCGAAGTCGGCGACCGCCTCGGCGAAGGTGTCGGCGCTGCCGAGGTAGCCGGCGATGGCGAGGCGGTCGCCGGTGCGGGCGTGGGCGCGGGCGAGGGTGCGGCCGCAGAGGTCGGCGTAGGCGCGCAGGCCGGAGGGCCGGAAGTCGGCGATGTCCGCCGAGCCCTTCATGTCGCGCAGTTGGCGGCCGTAGAAGTGGCGCCCGGCGGGGCCGGTGGTCCAGCCGAGGAAGATGTCGCTGGCGGCCTGCATCAGGTGCTGGCCGGTGACGACCCCGGCGGCCGCCGTGGTGGGCGAGCACCTCGGCGTCCGCCCGCAGCGGCGGCAGGTGGTCCTCCAGCACCGACCGGCCGGCCTCCTTGAGCTGGAGGAACAGCGGGTCGTGCCCGTTCCCGCCCTCCAGCAGCACGATGTAGCAGCGGGTGCCGACGCTGCCCACGCCGACCACCTTGGTGGCCGCCTCGACGAACCGGTAGCGGTCCAGCAGCACCCGGCGGTCCTCCGCGAGGGTGGCCCGGTAGTCGCTGAACACCTTGCCGATGCCGCGCAGTTCGGACTTCCTCAGCGGTTCGATCAGCGGCGGCGCGCTGGTGATCCGGCGCCGCCCGTCGCGTTCCTCGGTGAGCTTGCCGAAGGCCTGGAGGCTGGTGCGGCGCCGGGCGCGCGCGAACTCGGCCTCGGCCCGCCTGCGCTGCCGGGGCTTGGCGAGCAGCGGCAGCAGCTGCGCGGTGTCCACCCGGGCGTACCAGACGTCGAGTTCACCCCGGCCCGCCAGCCGCCGCATCGCGGTCGCGTACCCCTGGGCGGCGGCGAGCGCGGCCCGGCGCGCCCGCCGATCGTCCTGGCCGTTGTCGCGGGCGGCGACGGCGACGCTGGCGGCGAGCCGTTTGACGTCCCACTCGAAGGGGCCGGGGAAGGTCTCGTCGAAGTCGTTGACGTCGAAGAGCAGCGCGCGCTCCGGCGAGGCGTACAGGCCGAAGTTCAACAGGTGGGCGTCGCCGCAGAGTTGGACGGTGAGTCCGGTGTCGGGGAGGGCGCCGAGGTCGGCGGCCAGGACGGCGGCGGCGCCGCGCAGGTAGGCGAACGGGCTCTCCGCCATCCGCCCGTGGCGGATCGGCAGCAGCCGGGCGACCCGGTCCGCGCCCTGCCGTTCCAGCACGCCGAGCGGGTCGGGCCGGTCGGCGGCGGGGATCCACCGGCCGTGGGCGGAGCGGGAGACCCGCTCCCGGGCGGCCCGGCCGTGCCGGCGGCGTTCGGCGGGGGTGGTCATGGCGCGGCTCCGGGCGTCGGCGGGTCCCCTCCTCCCCGCGAGGCTAGGACACGGGTGCCGGAGGGCGCAGCGCGCACCCTCCGGCGGTCGGCCGTCCGGGTGAACCCCGGCGGCTCAGCGCACCGTGAAGTCCGCCATCATCGCCATGTCCTCGTGCTCCAGGTTGTGGCAGTGCAGCATGTACGCCCCCGCGTAGTCGGTGAAGCGCACCAGCACCTCCACCGCCTCGGCCGGGCGCAGGTCCACGGTGTCCTTCCATCCCGCGTCGTACGGGCCCGGGTCGGCGCCGTTGCGGCCGATCACCTGGAAGTGGTCGAGGTGGACGTGCACCGGGTGGTGCAGGTCGGTGGAGAAGCGCCAGAGCTCGACCGTGCCGAGGGCGGGCGTGGCGATGGACTCCCCCGGCTTGTACGGGCGGCCGTTGATGGTCCAGCCATCGCCGCGGCTGCGCCGGAAGGTGAAGTCGCGGGTGGCGACGGCGGCGGAGGCGTCCAGGGCCTCGACGGCGGCGAGCCGGTCGGGCACCGTCGCGTCGTCGGCCGGCTGCTTCGCGGTGACGTCGAAGCGCATCACCTCGGACGTCCGGCCGCTGCCGAAGCGGTTGACCAGCCGGACCTGGGTGCCGGGCTGGTAGCGGGAGAAGTCGACCACGACGTCGAAGCGTTCGGCGGGCGCGATCTCGATGCCGTCGTGCCGGACCGGGGCGGCGAGCAGGCCGCCGTCGGAGCCGATCTGGACCAGGGCGTCGCCGCCGGGCGGCTGCGGGTCGAGTTCGAGCCGGTAGAGCCGGGCGTTGGAGGCGTTGAGCAGCCGCAGCCGGTAGCGGACCCGGTCGACGTCCAGCCGGGGCCAGGGCGCGCCGTTGACCAGGATGACGTCGCCGAGCACGCCGTTGGCGTAGGCGTCGGTGACGCCCGGCTCGGCGAGCTGCGGGTCGACGGCGGGGTAGCGGAAGGAGCCGTCGGCGGCGAAGGAGCGGTCGGTGATCATCAGCGGCAGGTCCCGCTCGCCGCGCGGCAGCGGCAGCGCGTCCTCCTCGTCGTCGTGCACGAGGTGGAAGCCGGCCAGTCCGCGCCAGACGCCGGGGCCGGTGAAGCCCATCCGGTGGTCGTGGTACCAGAGGGTGGCGGCGCGCTGCTTGCCCGGATAGGTGTAGCTGCGCTCGCCGACGGCGGTGCGGGCGGCGGCATGGTCCGTCCCTGACATCCCGGCCATCCCCGCCATCCCGGCCATGCCGCCCGCCTGCTGGGCGGCGTCCGGCGAGGACCCCACCGGCAGCAGCAGGTCCACCGGGTAGCCGTCGCTGTCCGCCGGGGTGTGCCCGCCGTGCAGGTGGGTCACCGAGGGCACCGGCAGCTCGTTGCGGTGCTTGACCACCGCCGTCCGCCCGGAGCGGGTGACCACGGTCGGCCCGGGGAAGCCGCCGCCGTACGTCCAGGCCTCGGTCCGCACCCCGGGCAGGATCTCCAGCCGGGCGACCTGCTGGGTGATCTCGTAGTGGTCGGCGGTCGCGTCGGTGCGCACCGGTTGCAGCACGGTCGGCACCGGCAGCGCGGCCCGGAAGGCCTCCGGCAGGTCGAGTTCGCTGCTCAGCAGCTGCCCGGGGCGGCCCTCGGCGAGCAGCCGGGCAACGGAGGGGCCGGCCACGGAGACCAGGGCGCCCGCGCCGAGCACGGAGGCGCCGACGCGCAGGAACCGGCGCCGGTTCACTTGACCACCTCGACCGGTCCGCCGGGGCGCGGCAGCCGCCCGGTGCCGTCCGGACCGCCGACGACCCGCGCCTCCCGGGCCGGCAGCGGCAGCCGCCAGGCGCCGACCAGGCCGAACAGCACGCCGCTGACCAGCAGCACGCCGAGCGTGACGTGCACGCCGAGCGCCCGGGCGTAGCCGGCGGTGATCTGGCCGATGACGGCGACGGTGAGCAGGGCGGTGGTCCACAGCGGCCAGAGCGGGCCCCGGCCGGGCCACCGGACGGCGACGGCCACCGCGAGCTGGAGCACCACCACGGTGGCCAGCATCATCGCGTTGCCCTCGTGGTCCTTCAGGGAGTCGTAGGTGCCGTTCAGGAAGCTGCCGGCCAGCATGACCTGGAGCAGTGCCAGCAGGGCGAGCAGGGTGGTGGAGGTACGCAGCAGGATCAGCGGCCAGCGGGGCGCGGGGGCGGCAGGAGGACTGCTCATGGTCGGGCTACTCTCTGCGTCGACGGTCTGGCGGGGCGGGCGCGAGCGTAACTGATGCGACGTCACGATCAGCTCTTGAAAAGGTCATCGGACCGTCATGTGGTCCCCATGACCGCCCGCTCGGGGCCGTCGTTCTCACCCGAAGGAAGGGGGTGCCCTTGAGTCGTCCTCAAGGGCACCCCCTTCCTCGCCTCCCGCGGGCCCGCTACTGGCGCGCCGCGCCCAGCCCCGCCGGCCGGGTCCGCAGCAGCGCCCGGACCGGCACCCCGGTCGCCGCGAGGCAGAGCAGCACGGCTCCGGCGGCCAGCGGCAGGGCCAGCATCGGCGGGACGTACGGGGCGGAGTTGGCCACGCCCCGGGCGACCGGCACCAGGGTGACCGCGGCGATCACCGCGCCGACCGCCAGCCCGGTCGAGGCCACCAGCAGCGCCTCCCAGCGCATCATGCCGCGCACCTGGCGCCGGGTGGTGCCGGCCAGCCGCAGCAGCGCGACCTCGCGGCGCCGGTCCAGCACCGTCATCACCAGGGTGTTGGCGGCGCTGACGGCGGCGAACCCGCCGAGCACGGCGGCCATCACGGTGTTGGCCCAGCCGTTGACCTCCATCGCCTTGTCGGACTGGGCGACGAACCCGGCCCGGTCGGTCACCGCGGCCCCGGCCAGCCCGCCCAGCCCGGCGGCCACCGCCGCCCGGTCGGCGCCCGGCGCGTCGGCGACCAGCACCTGGCTGTCGTACCCGGCGGTGACGTGCGCGGCCACCGCGGCCCGGGGCAGCAGCGCCTGGCCGACGCCGAGCCCGCGGTCGTACACCGCGACCACGGCGGGCCGGACGGCGGTGCCGTCGCCGAGCCAGAGCGGGACCCGGTCACCGACCTCGGCGCCGAACGCCTCGGCCAGGGTGGAGCTCAGCGCGACGGTGTCGGGGGCGCGGCCGAGGTCGGCGAGGGCACCGCTGCGCACGCCCAGGTCGAGCACCTTCGGCAGCCGGGCCGGGTCGCCGTCGACGCCGAGCACGGGGACGGAGCTCAGCTGGTCGCCGTTCCGGTAGACGACGCCGGTGCGCAGCACGCCGACGGCGGTGTCCACGCCGGGCACCCGGCCCGCCCGCTCGGCCGTCCCGGCGGGCAGGCCGGGGCCGGTGGCGCCGACCACGTGGTCGGCGGTGACGCCGGCCCGGACGTTCTCGCCGCTGGTGTGGCGCACGGTGCTCTGGATGATCAGCAGGGTGCCGCAGAAGGCGGTGACCAGGACGATCGGGGTGATCGCGGAGGCCAGGCGGCGGGCGTTGGCGCGGGTGTTGTCGGCGGCCAGCGAGCCGGGCGCGCCGCCGGCCCGCAGCGGGGCGCCGAGCACCGCGGCGGCGACCCGGGCCAGCCAGGGGCCGAGCAGGGCGACGGCCATCATGAAGCACATCACCACGCCGAGCGCGGTCTGGGCGGCCTTGGCGCCGTCCAGGGAGGTGGCGATGGCCGCGGCCGCGATGCCGCCGGCGGCGAAGACCAGTCCGAGGACGGTGCGCACCGCGCCCGGGCGGGGCGCTTCGACGGCGGCCTCGCCGAGCGCCTGGGCGGCCCGCATCCGGGACGGCCGGCGGGCGGCCAGGAACCCGGCGGTCAGCGCGGCGAGGGTGCAGGCGAGGACGGCGGCGAGCATCGGCAGCGGGCCGACGTCCAGGCGGACGTCCGCGGGGACGGCACCGCGCTCGACCAGCTGGTCGAACCACCAGCGGGCGAGGGCGATTCCGGGCAGGATGCCGAGCGCCGCGGCGAGCGGCGCGACCAGCATCGCCTCGGCGGCGATGGTGCGGCGGATCTGGCGCGGGGTGGCGCCGATGGCGCGCAGCAGGGCGAACTCGCGGGCGCGCTGGCCGGTGGCGAGGGCGACGGTGCTCATCACCACGAAGACCGCGGTCATGGTGGCGTAGCCGCCGAAGCTGCCGCCGAGGGCCATCAGCAGGGTGCGGGCTCCGCCGAGGTCGGGGTGCTCGACGGCGCCCCGGTCGTCCCCGGTGAGGACCTTGACGGCACCGGCTCCGGCAGCGGCTCCGGCACCGGCGTCGCCGCCGACGGCCTGGCGGACCTGGGCGGCGAGCGCGGCGGTGGTCACGCCCGCGCGGGGCTGGACGGCGATGGCGTCGATCCGGCCGGGGTGGCCGGAGAGGCGGTCGGCGGTGGCGTCGGCGAACCAGGCGGTGGGGCCGGCCTGCTGGGCGGCGGCCAGGCCGGAGACCCGGTAGTCCGCGGTGCCGCCGGGCGCGGTGAGCGTGAGGTTCGCGCCGGGCGCGATGTGGGCAGCGCGCGCCGTGTCGGCGTCCAGCACCACCTCGTTCGCGCCGGGGGCCCGGCCCTCGACCAGGGTGTCGCCCGGCCCGGCGATGCCGAGCGCGGCGAAGCCCCGGCCGGTCAGGGCCGGCGCCCGGCCGGAGGCGGGCAGCGGGAAGGCGCTGTCCGGGCGGGCCGCCGCGACCCCGGGCAGCGCGGCCAGCCGGCCGGCCAGCGCGGCGTCCGTCCGGGCCCGCTCCGGGGTGGCCTCCTCCGTCGTCTCGGTGTCCGTGCCGACCTTCCGCTGGATCTTCACCGCCTGGTCGGCCGCGACCACCACCGGGGTGTCCGCGTACCGGGCCGGCTTGAGGTTCGCGGTCAGACCGGTCTGCAGCAGCACGCCGCAGGCCACCACCACGGCGGCGCCCAGCAGCAGGGCGACCAGGGTGCCCGCGAAGGACGCGGGCCGGAAGCGCACCGAGGAGCGCGCGAGTCCGTTCGTCATGCCGCGGCTCCCACCGGGCGGGCGGTCAGCGCGACCATCCGGTCCGCGACGGTCTGCGGGCTCGGGTGCGGCAGGTCGTCGACGATCGCGCCGCCGGCCAGGAACAGCACCCGGTCGGCGAAGGAGGCCGCCACCGGGTCGTGGGTCACCATCACCACCGTCGCGCCGAGCGAGTCCACGGCCTGCCGCAGCAGGGCCAGCACCTCGTGCGCGGTGCGGGTGTCCAGCGCGCCGGTCGGCTCGTCGGCGAAGACCACGTCCGGGCGGGTGATCAGCGCGCGGGCGATCGCCACCCGCTGCTGCTGGCCGCCGGAGAGCTGGCCGGGCCGCCGCTTGGCGTGCTCGCCCAGGCCCACCCGGGCCAGCAGCTCCCGTGCCCGGGCCCGGTCCTGGCGCTCCCCGGCGAGGCGCTGCGGGAGCAGCACGTTCTGCTCGACGGTCAGCGAGGGCAGCAGGTTGAAGGCCTGGAAGACGAAGCCGATCCGGCTGCGGCGCAGCTTGGTCAGCCGGTTCTCGCTCAGCGCGGTGATGTCCTCGCCGCCGAGCCGGACCTGCCCGGAGTCTGGGCGGTCCAGGCCCGCCGCGCACTGGAGGAAGGTGGACTTGCCGGAGCCGGACGGGCCCATCACCGCGGTGAAGCTGCCGTGGGCGAGCGCCAGGTCGACCCCGCGCAGCGCGTGCACCGTCGCCTCGCCGCGGCCGTAGGTGCGGCGCACCCCGCGCAGCTCGATCGCGGGGGCCGCCTGCGGGGCCGGGGCGTACCCGCCGTGACCGTCGGCGCCGTAGCCCTCGCGGCCGTATCCGTCGGGGCCGTACCCCTCGGCAGCGTGGCCGCCGGGGCCGTACTGATCCGTCCCGAACTCGTCGGTCCTGCGGCGGTCTTGGCGGCGTGCCATGGGTGGGCCTTCCTTCGGTTCTGCGTCGCTCGTCGTCAACGTGCTCCAACCTAGGGACGACGGGCTCCGCGAACCATGCAGGCCACCGGCGGAACGGCGGTGGGGTTATCCCCCCACCGCTTCGGCGGGAATCCCCAGGTAGGCGGCGCGCAGGACGGCGAGCGCCGGGTGCGCGGGGTCGAAGGCGGTGCCGTCCACGGCCGCCAGCGGGCGCACCCCGACCCCCGCGTTCACCGCGAAGGCGGCGGTGAAGCGGTCCAGCCCGTCGGCGGGCAGCGGCTCGCGGGACTGCGGGCCCCGGTACGCGCCGGACAGCAGCGCCTCCGTCACCCCGGGCAGGCTCGGGCCCTGCGGCCAGACCAGCCGCTCCCCGGCCAGGAAGCCGACGTTCCAGGTCGCGCCCTCGACCACCAGGCCGTCCTCGCCGACCAGCAGCACGTCGTCGTAGCCCGCCAGTTGGGCCTGCCGACGGTGGTGTACCAGGCCGAACAGGCCGACGTGCTTCACCTCCGGCAGCTCCCGCCGGTACGCCGCGGTGCGGACCCGCAGCGGGGCGGGCTCGGCCGCCGCGGCCGGGCGGGTGGTCACCAGCAGGGCGGGCGCGGCCGGGGCGGCGGGGCGCTCCAGGCCGAGCGCCGGGTCGTACACCGTGACCCGGACGATCACCGGCGCACCGTCGGCGGGCAGCACCGCGCCGATCCGCTCCCGCACCGCCGCCCGGTCCAGCTCGGCGCCGAACAGCGCCCGGCAGTCCCGGACCAGCCGGTCCAGGTGCAGGGCCAGACCGCGCACCCGGCCCGCCTCGGCGCGCAGGGTGGTGAAGTGCCCGTAGTTGAGCAGCCCCAGCGCGGCCAGCCGCGCCGGGTCGGCGGGGGCGCCGTCGATCTCGATCTCAGCCATCCCCCGAGTCTGCCAGCTGCGGGGACCCGGGCCGCGGCGCGGAGCCCGGCAGCGCGGACCGCGGGGGCACTGACTGCGGCGGGACGGACTCCGGCGACGCGCCCTCCGGCAATGCGCTCTCCGGCAGCGGCACCGGGCGGTACGGGCTCACCACCCGCCGGCCCGCCGCCCGGGCCACCCGCTCGAACTCCTCTATCCGGTACGCCAGGCCCTCCGGCTCCCCGGCGTCCGACCAGCGCCACGCCTCCGCCCACCACTGCGGGCCGCGCACCAGCGGCCGGCCCGCCAGCGCCAGGTACAGGGCCAGCGTGGAGCGGGCGTACTCGTGCACCCAGCCGTCGCAGCCCCGGTAGTCGGCCGTCTCGTCCAGCCGCAGCCAGCGGCCCTCCTGCCCGGCGGCCAGTATCGGCACCCAGCCGCGCAGCCGGTCGGCGACCAGCAGGAGCAGCCGGCCGTCCTCCTCCCGCACCCGGTGCAGGGGGAGTTGGGGCATCCGGGCGAAGGACAGCGAGTGCTTCCAGCCCACCACCCACAGGCCCCGGCGCAGGTAGTAGCGGACCGCCGGCTGCCAGGTCCAGTGCGCCTCCAGCCGGAACCCCGGCAGGCCCTCGGCGGTGGCCGCCGCGTACACCTCGTCCAGCGCGGCGGCGGCCAGGCCCCGCCCGCGCGCGGCCGGGGTCACGTAGAGGGAGGAGACGGCGAGCTGGCTCGGGCCCTTGGTCCAGTTGTCCACGGCGACGGTGCCCACCACGGCGCCGTCGTCGTCCTGGATCCAGTAGCGCCGCCGGTACAGCTCACCGCCCGGCCACTCCCGCCCGCTCTCCCCCAGCCGCTCCCGCCAGGCGCGCTCCGCCGGCGGCGCCAGCCCGTCCGGGTCCACCAGCTCGCCCAGCCCACCCTCCACCAGGGACGCCAAGTCCCAGAGCGCGAACCGCCGTTCGTCCCCCGGCCCGGCCGCCCGAAGCCGCGGCCCCGCCGCCAGCCGGTCCTGCGCCCGCTCCACCGCCGCATCCCACGACCTCACCACAGGGCGAGGATAGCGGCGCGGCGGGGACGATCAGTAATCCGGCCGCCACCGAATGTCAGTGCGGGGAGCGGGAGGTGGCGCCAACCCGCACCGCCGCCGGGCCGGCCCCGAGGACGGCGCCCGCCACCGGCGGCCGTCGGGGCGGGGTAGGGAAAACCCGACCACGAGACTCGACCTGGCCGTGATGACCCCGCCGAGCTGCGGCGATGCAATGAAGCGGTGACGAAACGGGCGTGGTGGTGGTGCGGCGGGTGGCTGGTCGCGGCGGGGTGGGCGGGGGCGTTCCCGGTGGTGTCCGGGCTCGGTCCGCACCGGAGTTGGGGGGCCTGGGCGGTCTGCGGGTACCTGCTGGCGGCGCTCGCCGTGGTGCTGGTGCGGCGGCGCGGACGTGAGGTCTCGGTGGCGGTCGCGGCCCTCGGGGCGGTGCTGGTGCCGCTGCTCCTGCTGGTCCTGGACGGGCGGGGGCAGAGCGAGGTCGGGGTGATCGAGCGCTCCGGGTCGCTGCTGCTGCACACCGGCACGCCGTACCTGGCCGAGCCGCGGACCGTCGAGGAGTACACCCCGTACCTCCCCGGGATGGCCCTGCTGGGTCTGCCCCGGGCGCTGCTGGACGGCACCCCGCTGGGCGGCTCGCCGCTGGGCGACGCCCGGCTGTGGTGCGCGGCGGTGTTCCTGGTCTGCGTGCTGCGGACGGTGCCCGCCGGGCGCCGGCTCGGCGCCGCCGCGCTCACCGCCTCGCCGGTGGTCGCGCTGCCGCTCTGCGTCAGCGGGGTGGACCTGCCGCTCACCGGCCTCTGCTGGCTCGCCCTGGTCCGCGCCGCCGAACGGCGGCCGGTGGCGGCCGGGTTGGCGCTGGCCGCCGCCTGCGCGCTGAAGTGGACGGCCTGGCCGGCGCTGGCCGTGGTGGCGGCCCTGCTGGCGGGCACCGCCGGACGGCGCGCGGCGCTGCGCGGAACGGCGGTCGCGGTGGGGGCGGCGGCGTTGGCGGTGCTGCCGGTGGCGCTGCGCGCGCCGGGGCCGCTGGTGGAGCAGGTGTTCGCCTTCCCCACCGGGCGCGGCGGCCTGCCGACACCGGCCGCGAGCCCGCTGCCCGGGCGGCTGCTGGCCGACCTCGGCCCGGCCGGCTGGTGCGCCGCCGTCGGACTGCTGCTGCTCGCCGGGCTCGCCGTCGGGGCGTCCCTGGCCGTCCGGCCGCCCCGCACCGCGCCCGCCGCGGTGCACCGGCTGGCCCTCGGGCTGACCGCGGCCTTCCTGCTGGCGCCCGCCGGGCGGTTCGGCTACCTCGCGCTGCCGCTCGTCCTGGTCCTGCTCTCCCTCTCGTCCTCCGTCTCGCCCTCCCTCCCGTCCTCCGTTCCGCCCTCCCTCCCGTCCTCCGTCTCGCCCTCCCTCCCGTCCTCCGTTCCGCTCTCCCTCCCGTCCTCCGTTCCGCTCTCCCTCCCGTCCTCCGTTCCGCTCCCCGTTCCGAAAGGCCTGCCATGGGCACCACCCTCGTCGTCACCAACGACTTCCCGCCGCGCCAGGGCGGCATCGAAACCTTCGTCAAGGCCATGGCCGACCGCGCCCCCGGTCACGACGTCGTGGTCTACACCTCGGCCGAACCGGGTGCGGAGCAGCACGACGCCGCTCTCCCCTACCCGGTGATCCGCGACCGCGCCCGCACCCTGCTGCCGACCCCGCGGGCCACCCGCCGGGCCGCCGAGATAGCCCGGGCGCACGGCTGCGACCGGGTCTGGTTCGGCGCCGCCGCGCCGCTCGCCGCGATGACGCCCGGCCTGCGGCGGCTGGCGCCCGGCATCCGCCGCACCGTCGCCACCACCCACGGCCACGAGATCTGGTGGGCCCGCACCCCGGGCGCCCGCGGCCTGCTGCGCCGGATCGGCCGCGGCACGGACGTGGTCACCTACCTCGGCGCCTACACCCGCGCCCGGATCGCGCCCGCGCTCGGACCGGACGCCCGGCTGGCGCGCCTGGTGCCGGGGGTCGACCCGGCGGTCTTCCGACCGGCCTCCGAGGACTCCGTCGGGGAGGCGTCCGCCGCCCCGGTGGTCCTCTGCGTGGCGCGGCTGGTCCCGCGCAAGGGCCAGGACGTGCTGATCCGCGCGCTGCCCGCGATCCGCCGGGCCGTGCCCGGGACGACCCTGGTGCTGGTCGGCCGGGGCCCGGACGAGGACCGGCTGCGGGGCCTCGCCCTCCGCCTCGCCGAGCCGGGCAGCGTGGTGTTCACCGGCGGCCTCGACCACGCCGCGACGGCCGTCCACTACTCGGGGGCGGACGTCTTCGCGATGCCGTGCCGCACCCGCCGGCTGGGCCTGGAGGCCGAGGGCCTCGGCATCGTCTTCCTGGAGGCGGCCGCGGCCGGCCTCCCGGTGGTGGTCGGCCGCTCCGGCGGCGCCCCGGACACCGTCCTGGACGGCGTCACCGGCGCGGTCGTCGACGGCCGCGCGCCCGCCGAAGTGGCCGCCGCCCTGACCCGGATCCTGCTCGCCCCGCCCGCCGAGCGCGCCCGGATGGGGGCGGCGGGGCGGCGCTGGGCGGAGGAGCACTGGACCTGGGAGGCCTCGGCGCGGCGGCTCACCGAGCTGCTCGACCCCGCCGTGCCCCTGCCGGACCCGGCCGACCCGGCCACCGCGGTCAATCCCGCCACCGCGGTCGATCCGGCCGCCGCGGTCACTCCGGCTGCCCCCGCAGGTGCCTGACCAGCCGGGCGATCGCGGGCGCCCCGCCGTTGGCGCCGACCGCCGTCACCCAGTTCCGCGCCTGGCCCGGCAGGTCCTCCCGGCTCGGGCAGGAGAAGCTGAAGAGCCAGACGTGGGCGGACAGGTCGCGTTCCGGAAGTGCTCGCCACTCCTCGCCCCCGGCGGCCGTCAGCACGTCCTGGCAGGCCGCCAGCGCCTGGTCCCCGTCCCCGGCCCACTCCTGCCGCAGCCACAGCAGGAAGTTGGTCTGGGCCGTCGTGGTGTCGTCCCTGGTCGCCTCGCCCTTGAGCATCCGGTTGACGATCGCGCTCTGCGGTTCCCGTGTCCTCGCCATGCCGCCATCGTTCCGGCACCGCGGCCGCCCTGACAAGGGCGTCACTCAAAAGCCGTACGGCGCCCGCCCGTTCACTCCCCGCGCAGGTGGGCCAGCACCGCGAGGACCCGCCGGTTGCCCTCCGTCGGGTCCAGGTCCAGCTTCATGAAGATGTTCCCGCAGTGCTTCACCACCGAGGCCTCGGTGATGCTCAACCGGCCTGCCACGGCCTGGTTGTTGAGGCCCTCGGCCATCAGCGCGAGCACCTCGCGCTCGCGCGGGGTGAGCCGGGCCAGCGGGCGGTCGGCGGACCGGCCGCGCAGCAGCACCCGGACCACCTCGGGGTCGATCAGCGTCTCCCCGTCGGCGACCCGCCGCAGCGCGTCCAGGAAGTCCGCGACGTCGCCGACCCGGTCCTTCAACAGGTAGCCCAGACCGGCCGGTTGGGCGCCGGCGGCGGCGAGCAGCCGGGTCGCGTACGGGGTGGCCACGTACTGGGAGAGGACCAGGACGGGCAGGCCCGGGTGGCGCTCGCGCAGGGCGAGGGCGGCGCGCAGGCCCTCGTCGGTGTGGTCGGGGGGCATCCGGACGTCGGTGACCACGATGTCCGGCCGCTCGGCGTCGACGGCCGCGGCCAGCGCCTCCGCGTCGCCGACGGCGGCGGTCACCCGGTGGCCGCCGAGGGTGAGGAGTTCGACCAGCCCGGCGCGCAGCAGCACCGCGTCCTCGGCGATCACGACCCGGAGCACGGGACCTCCAGCCGCAGCGTCGTCGGGCCGCCCGTCGGGCTCGTCACCATCAACCGTCCTCTCAGCAGTGCCACCCGGTCGGCGAGTCCCGCCAGCCCGGCCCCGGCGGCCGGGTCCGCCCCGCCCCGGCCGTCGTCGGTCACCTGGACGACCAGCCGGCCGCCCGCGAGCCGCCCGTGGACGGTGATCGCGGTGGCGCCGCTGTGCTTGGCGGCGTTGGTGAGCGCCTCGGTGACGGTGAAGTAGGCGGTGGTCTCCACCGGGGCGGGCAGCCGCTCCGGGAGCTCGATGTCGGTGGCCACCGGGATCGGGTGGCGCTGCGCGACCTCGTCGACGGCGGCGGCGAGCCCGTGGTCGGTGAGCACCTGCGGGTGGATGCCGCGCACCAGCCCGCGCAGCTGCTCCAGCGCCTGCCGGGCCTCGCCGCGCGCCCGGGTGACGAGCTCCGCCGCCCGGCCGTCCCGGTCGCGCAGCTCGTACTCGGCGAGCCCGAGGGTCATGCTGAGCGCGACCAGCTGCTGCTGCGCGCCGTCGTGCAGGTCGCGCTCGATCCGGCGCCGCTCGGCCTCGAAGGCGTCGGCCAACCGGGCCCGGGAGCGGGTGAGTTCGAGCACCTGGTGGCCGAGGTCGTCCTCCCGGGGCCCGAGCAGGAAGCGGGCCAGCGCGACCTCGGCCCGGACCAGCAGCGCCCCGGCGTACGCGCAGAGCAGCAGGCCGGCCAGTCCGGCGGCGGTGAACGGCAGGGCGGCGAACGGCCCGGCGACGGCGCGCCCGGGGACGAGCATCACGGTCTCCGGGGCGAGCGCCCAGACCACCAGCGGGGAGACCGTGAACGCGCCGGAGATCACCAGCAGCGCGGTGAAGCCCAGCGAGGCGGCGGCCAGCACGGTCGAGGTGAGCCCGGCGTGGGCGAGTTCGCGCCAGGTGGCCCGCTCGCGCAGCCGGGTGCGGACGCGGGCCCGGCGGCCCGCCCCGGGCAGGCTGCGGTGCGGGTCGGGCGGCGGGACCGGCTCGACCAGCCGCAGCCGCCACCGGGCCACACCGGCGGCGGGGATGCCCGCGAGCGCCAGGGCGAGCAGCACCGGCAGTCCGAGGCCGACCACCGACAGGCCCGCGCCGACCACCAGCAGCACCGCGAGGACCACCAGCAGCACCGGCCCGAACAGCGCCCCGCCGAGCAGGTACGCCCAGCAGCGCGGCACCCAGCGGGTGAACGGGAAGCGCAGCGGGTGCGCCCGCAGCGCCTCGCGGACGGACGTCGGCCGCCGCTCCCCGTCCGTCACCGACCCCTCGTTCACCCGGTCCACCCTAACCGACCGGCTGACGGTCCTTCGGGGCCCGGGCGCGGGCCGCGCGCGGCCTGGTCAGCGCGACGGCGGCGACCACCAGCGCGCCGCCGGCCAGGGCGTTCCAGCCGACCGGCTCGGCGAGGAAGGCCGCGCCGAGCGCGGTGGACCACAGCGGCGTCACGTACGTCACGGCCGAGGCCACCGTCGCCCCGGCGCCGCGGACCAGCGCCAGGTTGAGCAGGTACGCCACGCCCGTACCGAGCGCGCCGAGCACCAGCAGCGCGCCGGCCGCGGCGGCGCCCGGCCAGCGCGGGAGGCCCGCGGCGAACGGCGCCACCAGGGCCAACTCCACCGTGGCGCAGGTGATCTGGAGCGTGGAGAGGGTGGTCACCGACTCCGGGCGGCCGGACAGGAAGCGGCGCAGGTAGGCGAAGCCCGCGCCGTAGCAGCAGGCGGCGGCCAGGCAGGCCAGCGCACCGGCGGTCGCACCGGCGCCCAGGCCGCGCCAGACCCCGAGCACGGTGAGCACACCGACGAAGCCGAGCCCGAGACCGGCCAGCCGGCGGGTGCCCGGGCGGCGCTCCTCGGGGACGGTCAGCACCGCGAACAGCAGGGTGAACAGCGGGGTGGTCGCGTTCATCACCCCGGCGAGCACCGAGCTGACCCTGGTCTCCCCGAAGGAGAAGAGGGTGAACGGCACGCTGTTGAGCAGCACCGCGACCATCGCCGAGTGCCCCCACAGCGCCCGGTCGCGCGGGGCCCGCTCGCCGCGCAGCAGCAGCACCGCCCACAGCGTGGTGGCGCCGAGCAGGCAGCGCCACAGCGCCAGCCACAGCGGCGGCACGCCCGCCTCGACCGCCACCTTGATCAGGGCGAAGCTCGCGCCCCAGATCGCCGACAGTGCCACGAAGCCCGGCAACCAGCGCCTCATCCCGACCACCTCCGTCCTCCCGTCGCGTCTTCTGGACAGAGCGTGGCCCGGCGGCGCAGCATGAGTCCAACAAGTGGCAGTGCACTCGTGATGAGGAAGTCTCATGACCCCGGATGTCAACCTGGCCCAGCTCAGGGCACTGGTCGCGGTCGCCGACACCGGCGGCTTCAGCGCGGCCGCCGACGAGCTCGGCATCAGCCAGTCCGCGGTCTCGCACGCCGTCGCCGCGCTGGAGCGCAGCCTCGGCGCGCCCGTGCTGTGGCGCGGCAGCCCGTGCCGGCCCACCCCGCTGGGCGAGCAGGTCCTGCCGCACGCCCGGACCGCCGTCGCCTCGGCCGCCGCCGTCCGCGCGATCGCCACCCGGCACTCCGGCGGCCCGACCGGCACCGTACGGCTGGCGGCGCCGACCACCGTCTGCCAGGCGCTGCTGCCCGGGCTGCTCAAGGACTGGCGGGCGGCCTACCCGCAGGTGACCGTCCGGGTCTTCGAGGGCGAGGACGACGAGCTGGCGGCCTGGCTGGAGGCGGGCACGGTGGACGCCGCCGTCCTGGTGGACGCCGGGCCGCTGCCACCCGGGGCGGTCTCGCTCGGCGCCGACTCGATGCACGCGCTGCTCCGCCGCGACCACCCGCTCGCCGGCCAACCGACAGTCCACGTGGCCGAGTTGGAGGACGACGACTTCCTGCTCTCGGAGGGCGGCTGCGAGCGCCACATCCGCGAGGCCTACCGGCGGGCCGGCACCCGCTTCACGCCCCGGCACCGGATCCGCGACCTGAACAGCCTGATCGGCATGGTGCACGCGGGCGTCGGGGTCTCGGTGATGCCCGCGCTGGCGCTGACCATGCTCCCGGCCGACTGCGTGCTGGTCCCGATCCGGCCCGCCGTCCACCGGACGCTGTCGCTGACCGGGCCGACCGGCCGCCCGTGGTCCCCGGCGGTCGGCTCGCTGCTGGCGGGGATGGCACCGGGAGTGGCGGCCGGGGCGGCGGCCGGAGTTCCGTCCCGGTGAGCCGACTCCAGGGCCCGTCGGCCGACCGGTGCGCCTTGACCTCTTTGGGGTTGACCACCCTTCCCTGACAGGTCTATACCAGTGAGGACCTTCGGCAACCACCCTCCGCCGACGGCCCGTTCGGCCGCCACGCCACCCCCGCACCCGGCGTGAGCAGGCCCGCCTCCCCCCACTGCCGTGTCCTGGAAAGGCTTCCGATGGAGCGCGCTCTTCCCCCACAGCACACCGCACGTCCCCCCTTCAGGCGCCGCGCCGTACTCGCCGCGGCCGCCGCGCTCGGCCTGGTCGCCGGCGGCGTCGCCGCCCTGGCCGGCACCGGCTCCGCCGCCGCGGACACCACCGGCACCACCGGCACCGGGGCCGCCGGGGCCGCCGGGGCCGCCGGGGCCGCCGGAGGGCTCGGCAGCAACTGGTACGCCTCGGCGCCGTACCTGATGCCCGAGGACAACAGCCCGCCGGACGCCGCCGCCGTCATGGACGCCACCGGCCAGAAGGCCTTCCAGCTGGCGTTCATCCTGGCCCAGGGCACCAGCTGTTCGCCCGCC
This sequence comes from Kitasatospora sp. NPDC001119, assembly GCF_053598475.1. NCBI lineage: Bacteria > Bacillati > Actinomycetota > Actinomycetes > Kitasatosporales > Streptomycetaceae > Kitasatospora > Kitasatospora sp. NPDC001119. Next base: position 117,835 of record NZ_JBSFKI010000013.1, on the reverse strand, counting down.
TGGGGCGGCACCTCCCCGATCGACACCGACACCACCATGCCGAGCGTCATCCAGACCGTCCGCGGCAAGGGCGGGGACGTCTCGGTGTCGGTCGGCGGGTACGGCGGCACCAAGCTGGGCCAGGTCTGCGGCACCCCCGAGGCGACCGCCGCCGGGTACCAGAAGGTGATCACCAAGTACGGCCTCAAGGCGATCGACTTCGACCTGGAGGAGCCGGAGTACGAGAACACCGCGGCCATCCACAACGAGATCGGCGCGGCGCGGATCCTCCAGCAGAACAACCCCGGCCTGTACGTCTCGATCACCACCGCCGGCACCAACGCGGGCACCGGCTGGTTCGGCACCCAGATGCTCAACGAGGCCAAGTCGCAGGGCTTCACGCCCGACAACTACTCGATCATGCCGTTCGACGGCGGCTTCAGCGGCGCCGCGGCGCAGACCGACGCGCTGGTGAAGTTCAACCAGATCCTGCAGACCACCTTCGGCTGGAACGAGGCCACCGCCTACGCCCACGAGGGCGTGTCGATGATGAACGGCCGCACCGACGCCGCCGAGTACTTCCACCAGTCCGACTTCCAGACCGTGCTGGACTTCGCCACCGCGCACGGCCTGGCCCGGTACACCTACTGGTCGGTCAACCGGGACCGCCAGTGCGCGGGCAACGTCGACCCGGGGCTGTCCGGCTCCTGCTCCAGCGTGGTGCAGAACGACTGGGACTTCACCAGGTTCACGGTGAAGTTCGCCGGGGCGACCCCGCCCACCACCCCGCCCACCACGCCGCCCACCACCCCGCCGACGACTCCCCCGACCACGCCGCCCACCACCCCGGGCAGCTGCGCCGCCCCGGCGTGGAGCGCGAGCACCACGTACAACGGCGGCGCCAAGGTCTCGTACAACGGGCACGCCTACCACGCCAAGTGGTGGACGCTGAACGAGGTGCCGAGCGCCAGTGGCCAGTGGGGCGTCTGGGCCGACGACGGGCCCTGCTGACGGCCGTACCGGCGACCACCGGTGGGGGGCGGGCGCCATGAACGCCCGCCCCCCGCCGGTCAGTTCGCGAACCGCTCCCGCAGCTCCGCCAGCACCTCCGCCGCCTCCGGCAGCCCGGCCGCCTCGCAGCGCGCGATGCCGGCGGCCAGCCGGGCCACCGCCGCGTCGGTACGCCCCAGGTCGCTGCCCTCGATCAGCGCGGCCAGCCGGACGGCCTCCGCCCGCGGGGACTCGGCCCGCACCCCGCCCGCCTCGTACTCCGCGATGGCCCGTTCGACCTCGGCCAGCGCCTCCTCGTGCCGCCCGGCGACGGCCAGCGAACGCGCCCGCTCGTAGTGCGAACCACCGCGCAGGTACCAGGAGTTGTACTCCTCACCGGACCGCTCGGCCGCCTCGCCGACCGCGTCCGCCTCGGCCAGCAGGGCGAGCGCGGCCGCCAGCCCCTCCTCGCCCTTCTCCCGCGTCGTCAGCCGGGCCAGCTCCCGCAGGGTGGCGGCCAGCTGGTCCACCTGCGGGGCCTTGCCGTGCGCCTCCCGGGCGCGGGCCAGCGCCGCCTCGGCGGCGTCCCAGCGCTCGGCCCGGGCGAGCGCCAGGGTGGCCTCGCAGGCGACCATGGTGTGGGTCTCCTGGTCCTCCCACCCGGCCACCAGGTCGGCGAGCCGCAGGTACTCCTCGGCGGCGTCCCGGTGCTCCTCCAGGTCGGACAGGCCCCGGGCGAGGTCCAGCCGGCCCTGGGCGAGCATCCGGACGTCCAGCCGCGCCGCCGACGCGTCCAGCAGCACCGACTCCAGGACGGCCACCGCGTCCGCCGCCCGGCCGGCGTCACGCAGCACGTCGGCCAGCTGCAGGCGCACCCGGGCGGCCTCCTCGACCGCCTCGGCGCCCTTGCGGTCGTAGCGCGCGGCCGCCTCCGACAGCGCGCGGACCGCGCCGCCGAGGTCGCCCACCTGGAGGCAGGAGTGGCCGAGCATCATGTACGTCGGCGCGTACGGGTAGGAGTCGTCGCCCCAGCGCACGGCCTCGGCCAGCGCCCGGTGGAAGACCTCGACCGCCTGGCCCGGCTCGTGGCCCTGCAGCAGCACCTGGCCCAGCAGGCCGAGCACCCGCGGGGTGTGCCAGGGCAGCTCGGCCGCGTCCAACTGGGCCAGCACCTCGCGCAGTTCGGCCTCCGCCTCGGCCAGCCGGCCCTGCCGGGCGGCGATGTCGGCGGTGTACTGCCGGGAGGTGGCGGCCCGCCGCTCGGAGCCCAGCTCCACGGCGGCCCGCCGGTAGCCGCCGACCGCCGCCTCGAAGCGCCCGGTCACCTCGGCGGCGGGCTCGGGCAGCGCCTCGGAGAGGTCGTGGTGGGCGGCGTAGGCGCGGGTCTGCAGCACGATCAGGTAGTCGTCGTCGGTCAGTTCGCCGCCGGCGCGCAGCTCCTCGGCCCGGGCCAGCGCCGCGTCGAGCGCCGCCCAGTCGGCCCGCCGGCCGCCGCGCCCGGCGCCCTCGCCGTCCGCAGCGCCCTCGTCGCTCTCGTCGCCCTCGTCGAGGTCCGCGATCAGCGTCCGGGCCCGGCACATCAGCGCCGGCCCGGCCAGCCCCGCCTGCTCGAACAGCTCGGCGGCGGCCAGCAGCCCGGCCTTGCCCTCCTCGCACGCGTCCCGCTGGAGCGCCTCGTGGGCCCGCTGCTCGGCGAGTTCGGCGCGCAGCCGCTCGGGGCCGCCCAGCTCGGCGCTCTCCGGGTGGACGAAGTCCGCGGCCTCCGCGCGCTCGGCGACCCGCTTCCACAGCCGGTCGGCGTCCGGGTGGCCGAGCACCTCCAGCTCGCGGGCCCGCAGCACCAGGGCGGTGAAGTCCTCCGGCTCCGCCTCGACCGTCCGGCGCGGCGCGGGCGCGGCCGCCGGGGCGGCCGACAGCCCGGAAGCGGCGGCGGCCCGCACGCCCAGTGCCAGCGGTTCGGCGAGCAGCGGCTCCACGGCCAACCGGGCGCGCCGCCCGGCGCCGACCGCGTCGGTGCCGTTGCGGGCGTCGAAGCGGGCGGCCAGCGCGTCGCCCTCGGCGCGCAGGTGGGCGAGCAGGGAGTCCACCGTCCAGGCGGTGCCGGCCGGGCCGCTGACCGCGAGCTCGCCGTGGCCGGCCCGGGCGAGCTGGGCGACCAGCACCTCGGCACCGGTCAGGAAGTCCAGCCGGGCGGCCGGATCGCCGGTGACCGCGAACAGGGCGCGGTTCTCGGCGAGCAGCTCCAGGCCGCGCGGCTCGTTGCCGGACAGCGCGCAGAACTCGATGTGCAGGCCGACGGCGCTCAGCATCGAGGCCTTGCCGCGGGCGTGGCGGTAGCCGGCGAGGTGGCCCGAGCGGGCCTCGTCCGACCGGCCCTGGCGCAGCTGCGCGAGCAGCGCCGTGGCCTGGCTGAGGTGGGGCTCCTGCTCGCAGCCGCTCCGGCCGTCCAGCACCGGGGCGAGCGCCTCCAGGGCCCGGGCGTCGTCCCCGGCGGCGAGGTGGTGCCGGGCGCGGGCGCGGGTCTCGCAGGCGTGGCAGTCGCTCAGCTCGGCGCGCGGGCGGGCCGCCCACAGCTCGTAGGCGTCCTGCACGTCGATGCCGGTGTGCGCGGCCAGGTGGTAGCGCTGGGCGTAGTACGGCTGGAGGTCCTGGCCGGCCGCGCGGTAGCGGTCGCGCAGCTCGGTGTGCCAGCGCCGCACCGCCGCGAGCGGGACGTCCGGGTTGTCCTTGAGCGTGTCGGCGACCCACTTGAAGCGCCAGAGCACCTGCTGCCGGGCCCACTCGCCGAAGCCGTCCGGGTCGGTGTCCCAGAGCCTGAGGACGCGGGCGAAGACGACCGGGCCCTTGCCGCGCTCGCCGTCGTACTCGTAGGCCTCCATCAGTTCCAGCAGGGCCATCGAGAGGACGCCGGTGTCGTCGAACTGCTCCGCGGCGTCGACGAGTTCCTCGGCGGTGACGGTCCTGGTCCGGCCGTACGGGCGGGCGTCGTTCTCGCGCAGCGCGGCCATCACCGCGTCGGGGGTGTCCAGCATCACGCCGCCCCGCCGGCCTCGTTCGACCCGTTCGCCCCGTTCGCCCCGCCGGCCTCGTGGCCGAGCATGGCGTGGTCGAGCAGGCTGATGAACGAGCGGTTGAGCAGCGCGGACTCGCTGGCCTTGAGCGGGCGGCGGGTCATCAGCACCGCCTGCCCGTACAGCGCCTCGACGGCGGTGACGGCCAGCTCGCGGCTGGTGACGGTGGCGGCACGGCGCACCAGCGGGTTGAGGTGGTTGAGCACCAGCTGGGCGCGGGGCGCCTCGGCCCGCAGCGAGCCGAGGATGTCCGCCCACAACCCGTCGGCCTCGTCGGCGAGTTGGGCCCGGGTGCGCTCGTGCCGGGCCTCCCGGTTGTCGAGCAGCAGGGCGGGCGCGTTGGTGGGGTGGAAGCTGCGCAGCGCGACGTCGCAGTCGAACCGGCCGACCACCTCGCGGGCGATCGCCAGGAAGGCGTTGGCGGCCAGCTCGGCGGCCGGGTCGACGGTGTCCAGGTGCGCGGTGACGGTGCCCGGGTCGAGGTCGGAGACGGAGACTCCGGGGCGGATCTCGGGCAGCCGGTGCACCAGGTCGTGGTCGTAGGTGTAGCCGCCGTTGACCACGCCGAGCCCGGCGGCGCCGGCGATCGGGGCGACCTGGCGGAACTCCTCGACCGTCCTGGTCACCAGCACCGCCGGGTGGCTGCGGGCGAACTCGTCCAGGGTGACGTTGCCGTCGGTGGTCTCGAACGGCAGCCACGGCAGCATCATCCGCAGCAACTCGTCGTCGTAGCGCGCGAGTTCCTTGACGGCCAGGTGGTGGACGGACAGGAAGCGGTGCAGCAGCGCCGGGTCGCTCGCGGACAGGCCGGTCAGCCAGTCGCGGATCCGGGCGCCGAGCGCGTCCCGCACGGCGGCCAGCGTCTCGTCGGCGTACAGGCCCTCGCGGGAGGCGGTGGGGCGCAGCCCGTCGGTGTCGACCACGCAGCGGACGAAGAACGCCCAGTCCGGCAGCAGTTCGTCGGCCTGGTCGGAGAGCAGCATGCCCTTGAGGTGCACCCGGTGGCCGTTGCGGCGCGAGGGCGGGGCGGCGTCCGGCAGGACGTACGCGACGCCGCGCAGGCCGACCAGCGGCAGGTCCAGCTCGATGGTGTCGAGCGGGGTGAAGTCGAAGGCGGCGCGGCAGTACTCGGCGAGCGCGTCGCGCCTGGCCAGCGGGGAGGCGTGGCGCTCGGCCCACGGCGGGGTGCGGTTGACCCGGTGCTCGGTTCCGTTGCCGTCGACCACGGTGACGTCGTGACGCAGCAGGCTGCCGAAGTCCCGGGCGAGGGCGAGGACCCGGCCGGCGCGGGTCCACTCGGCGGCGTCGGCGCGCGGGACCAGCGTGACGGTGGTGCCCGGCTCGGGCTTGGCCGAGGCGGGCAGGGTGCGGATGGTGTAGCTGCCGTCGGAGCTGCCGCGCCACTCGATCGCCGGGGCGTCCGGGGTGGCGGCGGAGCGGGTGACCACGGTGATCTCGTCGGCGACCACGAAGCAGGCGAGCAGGCCGATGCCGAACTGGCCGATGAAGTCGCCGCGGGCCCGGGCCAGCCCGGCCCCGTCGAGCCGGCCGTCGGCGTCGCGCTTGGAGCTGCGGCCGATGGTGGCGAGGAAGGTGTGGACGTCCTGCTCGGTCAGGCCGATGCCGGTGTCGGTGACGGACAGCTCGTCGTCGGCCCGGACGGTGATCCTGGCCGGCGCCACGGGGTCGAGGGCGCGGCGGGCGGAGATCGCGTCCACGGCGTTCTGCAGCAGCTCGCGGAGGTAGACCCGCGGGCTGGAGTAGAGGTGGTGGGAGAGCAGGTCCACCAGGCCGCGCAGGTCCACCTGGAAGGTGTGCGCACTCGTCGGGTTGTCGGTAGGGGACACCGGAGGCTCTTTCGATCGCGGGGTGGATGACGGTGGTGGGATGCGGGTCGGCGGCGGCGCCCGTACGACTCGGCGCCGGGTGCGCGTCAGCGCCAGTACGAGGTGCAGCGGTCGCGGTGGGCGCGGAAGGCCTTGACCGGATCGCCCGACAGGTAGTGCCAGGGCGCCTTGGTCACGAGGCCGTCCAGCGCCTCGAACAGCAGGCGCGCGGTCTTGGGCTGGTCGGCGAGGGAGAAGGCCATCGCGAAGGTGTTGAAGGAGCCCTGCCAGCCGCGCGCCGGCTCGAAGGCCGGGTGCAGGACGGACCGGAAGGCCGCCTCCTGCAGCCCGGCCACCACGGCCGGACTGGCCAGGTAGGCGCGGTCCTCGCCGTCCGGGAGGGCCAGCCAGTGCTCCAGGTGCGCGACCGCGACCAGCTCGCCGAGGTGGCTGCCCTCCGGGGCGGCGAGCATCGTCGAGCGGGCGAACGCGTGCATCTCCTCGTGCGAACCGCCCCACTTGGCGCTCAGCTGCTGAAGCCTGACCCAGTGCGAGGCGGAGCTCCCCGGCGCCCGGCGCACCGCGGCCTCGAAGCGGCAGGTGGCGACCTCCGGGCCGAGCGAGGCCCCGAGGGCGCTGGTCTGCAGGAACCGCCAGGGGGCGTGCCAGGACGGCTCGCGCTCGGCGACCTCCAGCAGCTGCTCCTCGGCGGTGTCCAGCCGCTCGTGGAACGCCTTCCAGCGCTCCTCGGTGACGTCCTTGGCCCGGGCGCCCGTCCGGGCCTCCCAGCCCCAGGCGATCTGCCGGGCGCCGGACAGCAACAGCAGCAGCGTGTCGTCCGGGGCGTCGGCCAGCGCGCGGGACGTCCACTGCTCGACCCGGGGCACGTCGGATATCGCCCCGACGAGGAAGGTCAGCTCCTCGCCCTCGGCGGCGGCCAGCGCGGGGCGCAGCGCGGCCCAGTCCCCGGCGGAGGCCTGCCGGAGCATCAGGCGCAGCGACTCGTCCCCGTACGCCGGGTCGAGCCGCGGCTCGCCGCCACCGGCCGGCGCGGGCGCTCCGGCTCCCCGGCGGCCGAACCCGAACCCGAACCCGCGCCGCTCGGCCCGGTCCTCCGCGCCCTCCCCGCCGGAGCGGCGTCGGAACAGCGGCATGTCTGGCCCCCTCGAACGTCATCGGTATCTTTCGCACGACCGCACAGCGGCCACGGGAAAAGTACATATCACGGTCGACTGACATCCGTTTGCCCAGCCCAGCGCCCTGCCCGCCCGGCGAGGGGGTTCCGTCAGGCCGCGCCGAGCCCGGCGTCCGGCGTCTTCCCGGCCTGCGCCTGCTCGATCCGGTTCACCAGCATCACCGCGAACCTCCGCGTCGCGGGCACGTCCACCGGACCGCCCTCGCTGGTGACGCTCGCCACCACGGTGCCCGACCGCACCACGATGCCGACGCCCTCGCCCTCGGCCAGCGGCCCCTGGAAGGCCTGGCTCTCGCTGCCCAGCGCCGGGGTGTCGACCTTCTTGAACGGCCCGGCGGAGTACGAGGCGTAGTTCTCCTTCAGCCGCTGCGCCGCCGCGTCCCGGCTGGGCAGGGTGTCCACCAGGAAGCGGACGACCACGTCGCCCGAGGAGAACCGGACCGACCCGCTCAGCGGCTTGCCCGCGCAGGAGGCCGCGGCGGCACCGGCACAGGTGACCTGGTGGTCGGCGGTGTCGACCTTCCGCTTCTCCTCCTCCCACCCGGTCATCGCCTTGGCGTCCGGCAGCACCTGGCCGACCACCTTGTCGTCCAGCAGCGCCGCCTCCAGGTCCGCGTGCGGGGCCTCGGCAGCGGCCGGGGCCGGTGCGGAGGCCGGCGCCGAAGCCGCCCCGGGGGTGTCGGCGGCCGCCGGCGCGGACGCGGACGCCCCCGCCGTACCGGTCACCGCTCCCGTCGCGGCCGGACCCGACGCGGACGAAGCCGCGGTCGAACCCGCGGCCGCCCCGCCCGCGCCCTTCGAAGACCCCCCGGAGGAGCACCCCGTCAGCACACCCGTCAGCACCCCGGCCGCCGCCACCGCGGCGAGCACCCGCCGACCACCCATCCCGATCACCCTCCCCAGTCCTGTCAGTGATCCCTCAAGATAGCGACCGCCCCGCCCGCGAACGCCGACGGGGCGGCGACCTGTCGGTCACCGCCCCGCCGTACTGCTCCGTCGTCCTGCCCTATCGGTGGATCAGACCGCCGGAACCGGGTAGGTCGGGTACTCGACGCCCGAGATGTACTGGACGACCCGGATCACCTGGCACGAGTAGCCGAACTCGTTGTCGTACCACAGGTAGAGGATCGCGTTGTCGCCCTCGACCTTGGTCGCGCCGGCGTCCACGATCGAGGCGTGGCGCGAGCCGATGAAGTCGCTGGAGACGGCGTCGGGCGAGTCGGTGAAGTCGATCTGGCGCTTCAGCGGCGAGGTCAGCGAGACGTTCCGCAGGTACTCCAGGACGTCCTCGCGGTTGGTCTCCCGCTTCAGCTGGAGGTTGAGGATCGCGATGGAGACGTCCGGCACCGGGACGCGGATCGAGCTGCCGGTGATCTTCGCCTGGAGGTCCGGCAGGGCCTTGGCGACGGCCGAGGCGGCACCGGTCTCGGTGATCACCATGTTCAGCGGCGCCGAGCGGCCGCGGCGGTCGGCCTTGTGGTAGTTGTCCAGCAGGTTCTGGTCGTTGGTGAACGAGTGGACGGTCTCCACGTGGCCGCGGACCACGCCGTACTCGTCCTCCATCGCCTTCAGCGGCGGGACGATGGCGTTGGTGGTGCACGAGGCGCAGGACAGGATCTGCTCGTCCGGCTTGATCGTGTCGTGGTTCACGCCGTGCACGATGTTCGGGACGTCGCCCTTGCCCGGCGCGGTCAGCACGACCTTGGCGATACCGGGGCGCAGGTGCTTCGACAGGCCCTCGCGGTCGCGCCAGCGGCCGGTGTTGTCGATCAGGATCGCGTCCTTGATCCCGTACTCCGTGTAGTCGACCGTGGTCGGGTCGTCGGAGTAGATCACCGTGATCTCGTTGCCGTTGGCGATGATCTTGTTGTTCGCCTCGTCGACGGTGATCGTGCCCTGGAACTGGCCGTGGATGGAGTCACGGCGCAGCAGCGAGGCGCGCTTGACCAGGTCGTCGCCGCCGCTGTTGCGCACGACGATCGCCTTCAGCCGCAGGCCGTTGCCCGAGGCCTTCTCGACCAGCAGCCGGGCGACCAGCCGGCCGATGCGGCCGAACCCGTACAGCACGACGTCCTGCCCGGACCGGCGCTCCAGCTTGTTCTCACCGGTGGCGCCGACGACGGCCTGGGCGGTGAACTCCGCCACCGACAGGCCGCGGTCGTCCGCCTTGTACGTCGCGGCGAGCATGCCGAGGTCGATCTGCGAGGGGCCGAGGTCCAGGGCGGTCAGGGCCTCAAGGAACGGCATCGTCTCGGTGACCGAGAGCTCCTCGCCGGCTATCTGCCGGGCGAAGCGGTGCGTCTTGAGGATGCTGACCACCGACTTGTTCACCAGGGACCGGCTGTGGAGCAGAACGGTGACGTCCCGCTCCCGGTGCAGCCGCCCGATGATCGGGATCATCGACTCCGCGATCTCCTCGCGGTTCTTCCAGTCCGTGAACACGTCGTCGTTGACAGTCACAAGTCCATCTTTCGAGCTGAGGGTGTTGCCCACATGGTAGCTTCGCCCGCCCGCGCCCCGACCGCCGGTCCCTCCCCCACCCTCCCCACCCGAGCCCCCGACCTGCGCTTTCCCCCCACCCCCACCCCCGAAGGTGATCACCGCCACCCTCGATCCGACCACCCGTCGGGCGGCCCGGCGTGAGTGATCATCCGGGCCAGTACAGTGAAACGCACGGCCCGGGCGGACGGGCACGGGCACGAGGGGGCCGGGGTGGCGACGCTGGGCATGCACCGGGACTTCCTGATGGAGTTCGCGGCGCTGGAGAAGCCGGTGCAGCGGCGGGTCTTCGAGACCTTCGAGAAGTTCACCGAGGCCACCCACACCGGCGTGCACCTGGAGAAGCTCACCAACCAGCGGGACCCCCGGATCCGGACCATCCGGATCACCGACTTCTGGCGCGGGGTCGTCCTCAAGGCCGACCGGGGCGACGGCTACCTCCTGCTGAAGGTCCTTCCGCACGACAAGGCCAACGACTGGGCGGTCAAGCACCGGGCCTCGGTCAACGCCGCCACCCAGGGCGTCGAGATCCGCAACGACGTCGCGCTGGAACGGGCCTCCCGGTCGCTGAAGGCGCTGGCCGCCGACGAACCCCGCAGGCTCTTCGCCGACCGCTCCGACAAGGTCCTGCGCAGCCTGGGCGTCGACGAGGAGATCCTGCCGATCATCCGGCTGCTCCCCGACGAGGCCCATCTGGAGGCGCTCCACCGCGTGCTGCCGGAGCAGCAGTTCGACGTCCTGGTCGGCCTCGCGAGCGGGATGGAGCCGGCCGAGATCGATCGTGAGATCGTCCGGGCGTACGCCCGGGCGGCCGCGCCCACGAGCGTCGACCAGCCCGCCGACGGGCTGGTCTCGGCGATGGCCCGCGCGCGCGGCCGGGTCGCCCTGGTGTCCGGGCCCGACGAACTGCTGGAGATCCTGGAACGCCCCTTCGACGCCTGGCGGATCTTCCTGCACCCGGCCCAGTACCGGGTCGCCTACCGGGAGTCGTACAGCGGGCCGGCCCGGGTGACCGGCGGCCCCGGCACCGGGAAGACGGTGGTGGCCCTGCACCGGGCCTACCACCTGGCCCGCCGGTTGCCGGCGGACGCGCCTGACGGATCGATTCTGCTGACCACCTCCTCCGAGGACCTCGCCGCGGAGCTGGAGCGCTGCCTCGCCCTGCTCGTGACGGACGGACGGATCCGGGCGAAGGTCCGGGTGGTCACCGTCGACGCGCTGGCCGCCGAGGTCCTGCGGCGCTCCCCCGGCGGCGCCCCGTCGAAGGTCCTCTTCCAGCAGCACCCGATCCAGGCCCGCTGGGGACGGGTCGCCCGCCGGCTCGGCGTCGGGTTCACCGACCTGTTCCTCGACCAGGAGTGGCGGCAGGTCGTACTGGCCCAGTCGATCGGGAGCCGCGAGCAGTACCTGAAGGCACCGCGGACCGGCCGGGGCAAGGCCCTCGGGACGCCGGAGCGGACCGAACTGTGGCGCGCGGTGGCCGCGTTCGAGGAGGAGCTGCGCAAGGCCGGGGAGTTGACGTACCTCCAGGTCTGCGCGCGGGCCGCGCGGATGCTCGACGAACAGGGCGACCGCCCGTTCCGGCACGTGGTGATCGACGAGGCGCAGGACCTGCACCCCGTCCAATGGCGGTTCCTGCGCGCGCTCGTGGCCACCGGCCCGGACGACCTGTTCCTCTCCGGCGATCCGCACCAGCGGATCTACGGGAACAAGGTCTCGCTGCGCTCGCTCGGCATCCAGGTGGTCGGCCGCTCCTTCCGACTCCGGATCAACTACCGGACGACACAGGAGATCCTCACCTGGTCCGCGTCCCTGCTCACCGGCGAACGCCCGGACGACATGGACGGCGGGGAGGACTCGCTGGCCGGCTACCACTCGACCCTGCACGGCGCCCACCCCGACGTGTCCGGCCACCCCGACCGGGCCGAGGAGTTCCGGGCCCTCGTCGCCCGCGTCGAGGAGTGGACCGCCTCGGGCGTGAGCCCGGAGGACATCGGTGTCGCCGTACGGACCGGACGGCTCGGCCGCGAGGCCGCCCACGCCCTGGGGCAGGCCGGGATCCCGACCCACGTGCTCGGCGACGCGCCGTCCCCCGGCATACGGGTCGGCACCATGCACCGGATGAAGGGCCTGGAGTACCGCTGCGTCGCCGTGGTCGGCGTCAGCGACGGCACGGTCCCGCTGCGCAGCGCGATCACCCCGGCGGACACCGACCCGCTGCAGCACCAGGAGGACCTCACCGGCGAGCTGAGCCTGCTCTTCGTGGCGTGCACCCGCGCCCGCGAAGCCCTCAGCGTGTCCTGGCACGGCACACCCAGCGTCTTCCTCGAACCGATCGTCCCGGCCCGGCTGCTCACCCGCTGACCCACGGCCCCGCGGGGCCCGCTCCGGGTGGTCGACCGGCCCGGAAGTTGCCCGGGGGTGCGGGTGGTGGGGTAATGGGAAACGGCCGGTGTTCGAGTGTGTGACGAGCAGCCCCGGGAGCTTGGGATGAGCGGTGGGCCGGAACCGATCAGTGCCGAGGGTCTGCGTGCGGTGCGGGAGGAATTGGCGCAGCTGCGGGTGGAGCGGGGGGAGGTGGCCGCGACGCTGCGCGGGGTGGATCCGGTGGGGGACCGGGCGGACGCGGCGGACGAGTTGCAGCGGGCGTCGGAGGTGGCGCGGCTGGACCGGCGGATCGTCGAGCTGGAGGCGCGGCTGCGGGAGGCCGAGGTGGCCGGAGAGCCGTCCGCGCGGGTGGTCGGGGTGGGGTCGACGGTGAACGTGCGGTTCGACGACGGCACGGAGGAGACCGTCGAGATCTCGGAGATCGCGGAGGAGCGGGACCTCACCCTGGTGACCTTCGACAGCCCGCTCGGGAAGGCGCTGCTCGGGCGGCACGCCGGGGAGACGGTGAACTACGACACCCCGGCCGGCGCGGCCAGCGCGGTGGTGCTGTCGGTGGGCGCCGACGCGGGCCCGCAGTCGGGCTGAGGCGGCGCTGGGCGGCACGGCACAGCGCGGCACGGCGCGGCACGGCGCGGCACGGTCGAATTCCGGTCGGAATTCCGGGGGAAACGGGCCGGGATATCGGCGGATATCCGCGGGGCTGTTGATAGGCGGGGCTTATCGGTTCAGTCGCGTTGCCTCTTTGACGTGCCGCGATGGCCTGCCGGACACTGGACGGGAATCGGGGAACCGCGAATTCCCAGCGAATTCACGCCCCCGGAAAGCACCCGAGAGAAACCGAGCAGAGCGCGCGCATGCCCCCGTCCCGCACCGCCCGCTGGCTCCCGGCGGCCGCCGCCGTCGCCGTCGCCGCCTGGGGCGCCAACCAGTTCACCGCGCTGGCCACCGTGTACCGGGCGCGCACCGACTGGTCGGCGCTCTCGCTGTCCGCGATGTTCTCGGTCTACCTGGTCGGCCTGGTGCCCGGGCTGCTGCTGGGCGGGCCCGCCGCCGACCGGTACGGCCGGCGGCGGACGGTGCGCGGCGCGCTGGGACTGTCCGCCGCCGCCAGTGTCGTGCTGGCGCTGCCGGACGAGCCGTCCGTGTACGCCGCCCGGCTGGCCACCGGCTTCGCGGCCGGGCTGGTCTTCCTGGCCGGGACGGCCTGGCTGCGCGAGCTCTCCGGGCCCGCCGTCCCGCCCGAGCGGGCGGCCCGCCGGGCGATGTACGCCACCGGTACGGGCTTCGCGGCGGGCGCGCTGGCCTCCGGGGTGCTCGCCGAGTGGCTGCCCGGCCCGACGGTGCTGCCCGCCCTCGCCCACGCGCTGGGCTGCCTGCTGGTGCTGCGGGCCACCCGCCGGCTCCCGGAGACGAAGCCGGAGGCCAGGGCAGGGGTCAGGGCAGGGACCAGGGCGGCGGGCGGGCCGGAGAGCGCCCCTGGCCGCGGCACGCCCCCGCACCGCACGGCGGCCGTCCGCCACCCCCGGTTCCGCTACGTCGTGCTGCCCGCCAGCCCGGCCGTGCTCGGCGCCGCCACCGTGGCGTACGTGGTGCTGCCGCCGCTGGTCGCCGACCGGGTGCCCGGCTACGCCCCGCTGTTCAGCGGCCTGGTCGCGGCGCTGACCCTGGCCACCGGCGTGGTCGCCCAGCCCTTCGCCGCCCGGCTGGACGACGCGGACAGCGCCCGGGCCACCCTCACCGCGATGGCCACCGTGATCGCCGGGCTGCTGCTCGGCGCCGTCGCCGCCGCCCGCGACTCGGTGGGCCTGGTGGTGGCCGCCGCCGTGGTCCTCGGCACCGGGTACGGGCTGACGCTCGGCGCGGGGCTGCACGAGGTGGAGCGGCTCACCCGGCACGCCCCCGACCCGCGCGCCTCCGGCCCGACCTCCGCCTCGCTCTACCAGAGCACCACCTCCAGCGGCTTCCTCACCCCGCTGCTGCTCGCCGGCACCGCCGGCCACGCCTCCTACCCGGCGCTGCTGGCGGGCATGGCGGCCGTCGGCCTGCTCTGCCTGGCGGTCACCGCCGCCCACAGCCGCCGCCACCTGCCGGCCGGGGAGCACCCTGAGCCGCCGACGCGCGAGGATGCATCCGTACAGTCCGTCGCCAGCACACCACCGAGGAGCCGACCGCCATGGGCCGAGTGACCGTACCCCGCAGAGTGCTGCGCCTGCGCCAGGGCGCGCCCTCGTACCGTCCCGACACCCTGGCCGCCGAGGAGCCGATGGAGATCCGGGTCGGCGGGCGCCCGCTGACGGTGACCATGCGCACCCCGGGCAGCGACTTCGACCTGGCGGCCGGCTTCCTGGTCAGCGAGGGCGTGGTGCACGCCGCCGGGCAGGTGGCCGGCATCCGCTACTGCGCCGGCGCGACCGCAGACGGCGGCAACACCTACAACGTGGTGGACGTCCAGCTCGCCCCCGGCGTGCCCGCCCCCGACGCCTCGCTGGAGCGCAACTTCTACACCACCTCCTCCTGCGGCCTGTGCGGCAAGGCCAGCCTGGACGCGGTGCGCACCACCGCGCCGTGGAGCGTCACCGAGGACGGGCTGCGCGTCACCCCCGCGCTGCTCTCCGCGCTGCCGGACCGGCTGCGCGCCGCCCAGAAGGTCTTCGACAGCACCGGCGGCCTGCACGCGGCCGGGCTGTTCGACGCCGACGGGCGGCTGCTCTGCCTGCGCGAGGACGTGGGCCGGCACAACGCCGTGGACAAGGTGGTCGGCCACGCCCTGCGCGAGGGGCTGCTGCCGGCCCGCGGCACGGTGCTGATGGTCAGCGGCCGGGCCTCCTTCGAGCTGGTGCAGAAGGCCGTGATGGCGGGCGTCCCGCTGCTCGCGGCGGTCTCCGCGCCGTCCTCGCTGGCCGTGGACCTCGCGGAGGAGACCGGGCTGACCCTGGTCGGCTTCCTGCGCGGCGAGTCGATGAACGTCTACACCCGCGCGGACCGGATCGACGTCGGCCCGGACGTCCGAACCGACGCCGAGGCCGCCGTCCGGGAGGAAGGCCGGTAGATGCTCTTCCGCCAGCTGGAGTACCTCGTCGCGCTCGCCCGCGAGCGCCACTTCGCCCGCGCCGCCCAGGCCTGCCACGTCTCCCAGCCCGCGCTCTCCGAGGCCCTGCGCAAGCTGGAGGACGAGCTGAAGGTGCTGCTGGTGCGGCGCGGGCGCAGCTACGAGGGCCTGACGCCCGAGGGCGAGCGGATCGTCCTGTGGGCGCAGCGCATCCTGGCCGACCGGGACGCCCTGCGGGACGAGGTGGACGCGCTGCGCACCGGCCTGGCCGGACGGCTGCGGATCGGCTCGGTGCCGACCGCCTCGGGCGCCGTCCCGCTGCTCACCGGACCGTTCTGCACCGCCCACCCGCTGGCCGCCGTGGAGCTGTCCACCGACCTGCGATCCGACGAACTCCTGCGCCAGGTGCGGAACTTCGAGATCGACGCGGGCATCACCTACCTGCCCGGACCGGGCGCCGACGACCTGCGCGCGCTCCCGCTCTACGAGGAGCGGTACGTCCTGCTGACCGGTCCGGCCGACGAACTGGCCCGGCACCCCCGGGCGACCTGGGAGGAGGCCGCCCGGCTGCCGCTGTGCCTGCTGCACCCGGGCATGCAGGGCCGCCGGGTGCTGGACGAGGTGTTCGCGGGCCTCGGCCTCGAGGCCACGCCCCGGGTCGAGACGGACTCGGTGGCCTCGCTCTTCGCCCACGTCCGCACCGGCCACTGGGCGAGCATCGTGCCGTACGCCTGGCTGCACGTGTTCGGCGTGCCGCACGGGATGCGGGCCGTCCCGCTGGCGGAGCCGGTGCACAGCGCGCTGATCGGGCTGGTGACCGCCGCCCGGGAGCCCGGCTCGGTGATGGCCCGCGCGCTGCTGGAGGTCGCCCGGCGCACCGAGGTGGCCGCCGTCCTCGGCAGCCTGCCGGGCGGCGCCTGACCACCGGGCGCCCACGCCGGGCGCACGGACCCTGGGCACGGAGGCCCGGCACCCGCGGCCGCTCGACGCGCGCGCCCCGACCGCCCGGCATAGCCTCGACCCAGCCCCGGTTGTCCGACCCGTGCGACGGAAGGCGAGTACCGTGACCACCTCCGACGACGCCGCCACCACTCCCCCGCGGAAGCAGCCGCAGGAGCCCCCGCGGGAGCCGCGGGAGGACGTCGGCCCCTCCCCCGCCGGGCCGCCCCACGTCGCGCCGTACCACCACCCGGCCGCCGGCTGGGGCGCCGCCAAGAGCGTCACCCGCTTCCTGGCCCGCGAGGGCGCGTACCTGGACGGGCCGCGGGCGGTGATGCGGATGAACCACGAGAACGGCGGCTTCGACTGCCCCGGCTGCGCCTGGCCCGACGACACCAAGGGCCTGCACCTGGACATCTGCGAGAACGGCATCAAGCACGTCACCTGGGAGATGACCCGCAAGCGGGTCGGCCGGGAGTTCTTCGCCGCCCACTCGGTGACCGAGCTGTCCGGGTGGAGCGACTTCGCGCTGGAGGACCAGGGCCGGCTCACCGAGCCGATGGTCTACGACCCGGACACCGACCACTACGTCCCGATCGGCTGGAAGGACGCGTTCGCCCTGGTCGGCCGCACCCTGCGCGGGCTGGACGACCCGAACCGGGCGGCGTTCTACACCTCCGGCCGGCTCGGCAACGAGGCGACCTTCCTCTACCAGCTGCTGGCCCGCGAGCTGGGCACCAACAACCTGCCCGACTGCTCCAACATGTGCCACGAGGCCAGCGGCCGGGCGCTGCAGGCCTCGCTCGGCACCGGGAAGGGGACGGTCGACCTCAAGGACTGGGAGGTCACCGACGCGCTGTTCATCCTGGGCGTCAACGCGGCCTCCAACGCGCCCCGGATGCTCACCTCGCTCGCCGAGGCGTACAAGCGCGGCGCGCAGGTCGTCCACATCAACCCGCTGGTCGAGGCGGCGGCGACCCGGACGATCATCCCGCACGACTTCACCGACATGGCGCTGAACCGGGCCACCCGCACCAGCACCCTGAACCTCCAGCCGCGGATCGGCGGCGACATGGCGCTGCTGCGCGGCATGGCGAAGGCGGTCCTGGAGCAGTCCGCGGCCGACGACCGGGCGCTGGACCGGCTGTTCATCGACCGCCACACCACCGGCTTCGAGGCCTACCGCGACATCTGCCTGGCCACGCCCTGGGAGGAGATCGAGCGCCAGAGCGGGCTGGAGCGGGCCGACATCCTCGGGGCGGCCCGGGTCTACCGGGAGGCCGACCGCTCGATCTTCAGCTGGTGCCTGGGCGTGACCCAGCACGAGCACGGCGTGGACACCGTCCGGGAGATCGTCAACCTCCTGCTGCTGCGCGGCAACCTGGGCCGCGAGGGGGCGGGCCCCTCCCCGGTGCGCGGGCACAGCAACGTCCAGGGCAACCGCACCTGCGGCATCGACCACCGGCCCGCCGCCGGGTTCCTGGACCGGCTCGCCGAGGTGTGCGGGATCGAGCCGCCGCGCGAGCACGGGCTGGACACCGTCGGCACGATCGAGGCGATGCGGCGCGGCGACGTCACGGTGTTCGTCGGCATGGGCGGCAACTTCGCGCTCGCCGCGCCGGACACCCCGTACACCCGGCAGGCCCTGGAGACCTGCGAGCTGACCGTCCAGGTGAGCACCAAGCTGAACCGCAGCCACCTGGTGCACGGGCGGGCCGCGCTGATCCTGCCCTGTCTGGGCCGGACCGAGAAGGACCACCAGCGCGCCGGGGTGCAGTCCACCTCGGTCGAGGACTCGATGAGCATGGTGCACCTGTCGGTCGGCATGAAGCGCCCGGCCTCGCCGCACCTGCTCTCCGAGCCCGCGATCGTCGCCGGGATGGCCCGCGCGGCGCTGCCGGACAGCGCCACCCCGTGGGAGTGGTACATCGAGGACTACGACCGCATCCGCGACACCATGGCCCGGGTCCTGGACGGCTTCGAGGACTTCAACCGCCGGGTGCGGCTGCCGCTGGGCTTCCGGATCAAGCAGCCGGCCCGCGAGCTGGTCTTCGACACCCCCTCCGGCAGGGCCGAGTTCTCCGCCGCCCCGCTGCCCGACGTCGTCCCCGGGGCGGGCACCCTGGCGCTGGGCACGATGCGCTCGCACGACCAGTGGAACACCACCATCTACTCGGACGACGACCGCTACCGGGGCGTGAAGAACCTGCGCACCCTGGTGTTCATGAACCGGGACGACATGCGCGAGCGCGGGCTGGCCGAGTTCGACCGGGTGGACGTCACCAGCACCGCCCGGGACGGCAGCACCCGCTCGGTGCACGGCTACCTGGCCGTCCCGTACGACATCCCGCGCGGCTGCGCGGCCGGGTACATGCCGGAGCTGAACGTGCTGTGCGCGATCGGCGACTACAGCACCCAGAGCGACCAGCCGATCATGAAGCACCTGAAGGTGACGATCGAGAAGTCCTGAAGCGGAGGACCGGGACGAGCGCCGCGGAGCGACCGGAACGCCCGGAACGCCCAGAACGCCAAAGGTAAAGGTTTAACCAAGTGCGCAAGTATCACCTCCGGACGGGACTAAGCTCTGACGAGTTGGGGTGAACCGGCGGTCGCGTTGCGCGGGCCGGTGAACTCCTTGCCGCGTCGATGACACGCACCACGGGGTGCGCCGGCCGGGAGGAGGCGAGAGACATGGATTGCAGTAGTCCGGGCCACAGTTGCCCCTACCCCCGCTTGCCCTCGTACACCTCCGGCATGCGGTAACAACCTTCCCTGCACCACGTCCTGACGATCCGTCAGCCACGACGTCCACGCCACGTCCGCACGAGGCTCCGCCGTGCCCGCACACCTCCGTACGGGCCGCGCAGCCGCGCGCCGATGCGCCGTGTCCGCTTGCAGGGAGCGCTGCCGCCTGCCTCCGAACCGCCCCGCCTGTCCGGGGCCCAGGGAGGAAACCACCATGACCACCCACGCCACTCTCAACTCCACTGTCCCCGAGCCGCGTTCGGCCGTCCTGGACGACGCCCACGTCGGCGACATCAAGGGTGCGCTCGGCACCATCCGACTCGACGACACCACGCCCCGCCACGGCCTGTCGGCGCGGCTGAAGACCCTGCTCGCGATCATCGGGCCCGGCCTGATCGTGATGGTCGGCGACAACGACGCCGGCGCCTTCTCCACCTACGGGCAGGCCGGGCAGAACTACGGCACCCAGCTGCTGTGGACGCTGCTGATGCTGGTCCCGGTGCTCTACGTCAACCAGGAGATGGTGCTGCGGCTCGGCGCCGTCACCGGGGTCGGGCACGCCCGGCTGATCCTGGAGCGCTTCGGCAAGTTCTGGGGCGCGTTCAGCGTGATCGACCTCTTCCTGCTCAACGCGCTGACCCTGGTCACCGAGTTCATCGGGGTCACGCTCGCGGCCGGGTACCTCGGCCTGCCGAAGGCCGCTTCGGTGGTGCTGGCGGCCGGAATCATCATCGCCTCGGCCTTCACCGGCTCGTTCCGGCGCTTCGAGCGGGTCGCCGTGGCGCTCTGCCTGGGCTCGCTGCTGCTGGTGCCGATCTACTTCATGGTCCACCCGAAGACCTCGCAGATGGCGCACGACTTCGTCGTCCCGAGCATGCCGGGCGGGTCCGGTCAGCTCGCGGCCGTGATGCTGGTGATCGTCTCCATCGTCGGCACCACCGTGGCGCCCTGGCAGCTGTTCTTCCAGCAGTCGTACGTCATCGACAAGCGGATCACCCCGCGCTTCATGAAGTACGAGAAGGCCGACCTCTGGATCGGCATCGTGATCGTCATCGTCGGCGCCGCCGCCATGATGGGCCTCACCGCCGCCGCCTTCGCGGGCACCGACGGCTTCGGCCAGTTCTCCGACGCGGCCGCCGTCGCCCGGGGCATCGAGGACAAGGCCGGGCACCTGGCCGGCGTGCTGTTCGCGATAGCCCTGCTGGACGCCTCGATCATCGGCGCCTTCGCGGTGTCGCTGTCCACCGCGTACGCGATCGGCGACGTCTTCGGCATCAAGCACTCGCTGCACCGCGGGGTGAAGGGCGCCAAGGGCTTCTACGGGATCTACGCGGGCCTGGTGGTCGCGGCCGCGGCGATCACGCTGCTCTCCACCGACTACACCCAGGGCCTGATGACCCAGTTCGTCCAGGTGCTGGCCGGGGTGCTGCTGCCCTCCGCGACCGTCTTCCTGCTGCTGCTCTGCAACGACCGCGCCGTACTGGGGCCCTGGACGAACGGGCCGAGGACCAACGCCTTCACCTCGGCGGTGGTCGGCGTCCTGGTGATGCTCTCGCTGATCCTCACCGCCGCCGTGGTCTGGCCGGACATCAGCTCCGACGCGATCCTGTGGATCATGGCCGGCTGCGGCGTCGCCGGTGTGCTCGTCGCCGGGTACTTCTTCACCTTCGGGCGCCGCGGCACCAAGGAGGACCCGGTCGACCGCACCGGCCGGGAGAACTGGCGGATGCCCCCGCTGGAGACCCTCGACAAGCCGGTGCTGTCCACCGCCCGCAAGGTCGGCATGGGCGCCCTGCGCGCCTACCTGCTGATCGCGATGGCGATGGTCGTCGTCAAGATCGTCCAGACCGCGCTGAACCACTGAGCCGACCGGCTCCGCGCACGCCCTGCCCGTTGTCCTGTCACGGAGGTGACCTGCCATGACCATCGTCGCCGTCTTCCGGCCCACCCGTCCGTCCACCGACCGGGGCCGACTGCGCTCCACCCTCGCCGCCGTCGGCCGACGCCTGGCGGCGAGCCCCCTCGACAACAGCGTCCTCCGGGCCGCCCCGGCTCCGGCCGCCGGCCCGGCGGGCGGGGGCGGCGGCCCGGCGGCCGCGGGCACCGGCGGGCTGCGGGCCCGCTGGCGGACCGTCCCGGCGCCGGACGGGACGGCCCGGCTGGAGGCCACCTGGCACCCCGGCCGCTGAGCGGGCGGAGCGGCGCTCCCGCTCCGCCCGCACCCCCGCCCCGTCCGCGCCGCCCGCCCCGTCCACCCCGGTCGCCCCGGCCGCCCAGACCCCGAAGGAGCCCCTCCGCCATGGCCCTGCGCTACCCCAGGCTCGACGCCCTCTTCTCGGACCACCCCGCGCCCGCCCGGCGCCCGGCCCCGCGGCCGGCTCCCGCGCCCGGCCTGGTGGTGGACACCGAGCAGCGCACCGTCACCGTCGAGGGCCGCCCCGTCACCATGCCGTACCTGGAGTTCGAGCTGCTCGCCCACCTGGTCGGCAACCCGCTGCGGGTGCACTCCCGGCGCCAGCTGATGGAGAACGTCTGGGGGCGCCCGGACAGCGGCGACTCCCGCACCGTCGCCACCCACATCGCCCGGATCCGGCGCAAGCTCGGCCCCGGGCACCGGGAGGCGATCGCCACCGTCCGGCAGATCGGCTACAAGTACGACCCCCGGCTGGCCCGGACCGCCTGACGCCGCCGGCCGGACCTGACCCGACCTGACCTGACCTGACCTGACCTGACCTGACCTGACCTGACCGCCCGACCCCACCACCGAAGGACCCGACGACCGTCCGAAGGAGGACCCCCGCGATGACCCGAACCGCCCTGTTCCCCAGGACCGGCAGAGGGACCGCGCTGTGCGGCGTCCTACTGCTGATCACCGCCGAGGGCCTCGCCGTCGCCCTCGCGCCCCACCCCCTGCGGCTCTTCCTGTCCGGCACGCTCATCGGCGCCTCGACCGCCGGGCTGCTGCTCGCCCTGCTGCTGGCCACCAGCCGGCGGCGGGCGGGCGCGGCCGCGGCGGCGGGGGCCCGGCCGTTCCGCGACGACGCCCAGTGGTTCAGCGCCCGCTCGCTGGACGGCTTCCCGATGGAGCAGGTCCGCCCGCTGCTGCTCGCCCCCGGCGCGCCCGGCCTGAGCCGGCTCTATACCGCCTGGGTGTTCGCCACCCACGGGCACGACCCGCAGTGGATCGCCCGGCACCTGGACCTGCCCGTCCGCACCGCCCGGCTGCTGGTCACCGCGGCCCGGCGGCACACCGGGGCCGCTCCCACCCGGTAGCGACCGGCGGGGCCCGGGCAGCGGTCCTCGAAACGCGGGACGGGTTTGCGTACGGACGTACCGAGGGAGCAGACTGCCCGGGTTTGCGCCGGAGGTACCGCCATGACCCTGCCGAAGTCCGTCCCGGCCCTGTCCCGGGGCTCGCTGCCCGCCCGGACGGCGAGCCGCCTCGGCGGTCGGGTGTGGGTGGACCTGGTCGTCGCGGCCGCCGTGCTGGTGCTGCTCTACCTGGGGCTGCGCCTCGGCCAGGGCGGCACCCTCCGGTTCTCCACCGCCCGGGACGCGGCCGTCGACACCGACCCGGCCCGGCTGCCGTACGACGCGCTGCGCTCGCTGCTGCGGATGTTCACCGCGCTCGCCGTCTCGGTCGTCTTCACCTTCGGCTACGCCTACGCGGCCGCCCGCAGCCGCCGGCTGGAGCGGGTGCTGATCCCGGCGCTGGACATCCTCCAGTCGGTGCCGGTGCTCGCCTTCCTGAGCGTCGCCGTCTCCGGCTTCCTCGCGCTCTTCCCCGGCTCGATGCTCGGCCTGGAGTGCGCCGCCGTGTTCGCCATCTTCACCTCCCAGGCCTGGAACATGACCTTCGCCTTCTACCAGGCGCTGGTCTCGCTGCCGCCCGAACTCGACGAGCTGTCCCGCTCGTTCGGGTTCAGCCGGTGGACGCGGTTCTGGAAGGTCGAACTGCCCTCGGGCATGATCGGCCTGGTCTGGAACGGCATGCTCGGCTTCGGCGGCGGCTGGTTCTTCCTGGTCGCCTCCGAGGCGATCACCGTGGACGGCCAGCGGTACGCGCTGCCCGGGGTCGGCTCGTACGCGGGCGCGGCCATCGCCGCCGGGGACCTGGGCCGGGTCGGCTGGGCGATCGCCACCATGGTGGTGCTGGTGGTCGGCGTCAACTTCCTGTTCTGGCGGCCGCTCACCGCCTGGGCCGAACGGTTCAAGAACGAGCAGTCCGAGGCCACCGAGGTGCAGCGCTCGGTCGTGCTGGACCTGCTGCGCCGCTCCCGCCTGCCCGACGCGCTCGGCCGGGTGCTGCGGCCCGTCGGCCGGGCCCTGAACCGGGCCGGGCGGGTGTTCGGCACCGCCGAGCGCCCGCCGGCCGTCCACCCCGGCCGGCGGCGGGCCGGGGACGTGGCCTTCGGCCTCGTCTCGGGCGGCATCGTGCTCTGGGGCCTCGTCGACCTCGGCCGCTACCTCGCCGACCGCACCGGCCTCGGCGTGTTCGGCGAGCCGCTGCTGCTCGGGCTCGCCACCCTCGCCCGGGTGGTCGTGCTGGTCGCGGTGGCCACCGTGGTCTGGGTGCCGATCGGCGTGCGGATCGGCTTCTCGCCCCGGCTGACCAGGATCGCCCAGCCCGTCGTCCAGGTGCTGGCCGGCTTCCCGGCCAACTTCGTCTTCCCGCTGGTGGTCTGGCTGCTGCTGCGCACCGGGGTGTCGATCGACCTCGGCGGCATCCTGCTGATGGCCCTCGGCTCCCAGTGGTACATCCTGTTCAACGCCATCGCCGGGGCCATGGCCGTCCCCGCCGACCTGCGCGAGGCGATGGACGATCTCGGCGTGCGCGGCCGGCAGCGCTGGCGGCGGCTGATCATCCCCGGGATCTTCCCGGCGTACGTCACCGGCGGCATCACCGCCTCCGGCGGCGCCTGGAACGCCTCCATCGTCGCCGAGGTGGTCACCTTCGGCTCCACCACGCTCACCGCGACCGGCCTCGGCGCGTACATCGCCCGGGCCGCCGAGCACGGCGACCACCCGCGCCTGCTCGCCGGGGTCGCGGTGATGAGCCTGTACGTCGTCGTCCTCAACCGTCTGCTCTGGCGCCGGCTGTACCGGCTGGCCGAGCGCCGCTACTCGCTGTAGTCCGGAGTCCGCCGATGCGCTTCCCCTTCCGCCGCCGCCCCGCCGAGCCCGCGCCCGTCGAGCCCGCGCCCGTCCCGCGCGGGGACGTCCCGCACGACGACGCCCCGCGCCCGGACGACGAGGTCCTGCTGGAAACCGTCGGCCTGACCAAGGCCTACGCCGGGGCCGCCGGCGAACTGCCGGTGCTCTCCGGCATCGACCTGACCGTGCGGGCCGGCGAGATCGTCGCCGTGCTCGGCCGCTCGGGCTCCGGCAAGTCCACCCTGCTGCGCTGCCTGGCTGGCCTGATCCCGCCCAGCTCCGGCGCCGTCCGCTACCGCGGCACCCCGCTCACCGGCGCCAACCCCGGCACCGCGCTGGTCTTCCAGACCTTCGCGCTGCTGCCCTGGCTGACCGTCCGGCAGAACGTCGAGCTCGGCCTGGAGGCCCGCGGGGTGCCGCCCCGGGAGCGCGCCCGGGCCGCCGCCCAGGCCATCGACCTGATCGGCCTCACCGGCTTCGGGTCCGCCTACCCCAAGGAGCTCTCCGGCGGCATGCGCCAGCGGGTCGGCTTCGCCCGGGCGCTGGTCGTCGAACCGGACGTGCTGATGATGGACGAGCCGTTCTCGGCCCTCGACGTGCTCACCGCCGAGAACCTGCGCGGCGAGCTGATGGAGCTGTGGGACTCCGGCCAGTTCCCGACCCGGGCCGTCGTGCTGGTCACCCACAACATCGAGGAGGCGGTGCTGATGGCCGACCGCGTCGTGGTCCTCGGCGCCCGCCCGTACGGGACCATCCGGGAGACCGTCGAGGTCGACCTGGAACGGCCGCGCGACCGCGACTCGGCCGCCTTCGACGAGCGGGTGGACCGGGTGTACCGGATCATGACCGGCCGCCCCAAGGACACCCGGGCGCCCGGCCGCACCGACCAGCCGGGCCCCGACCCCGACCGCCGCACCGTCGCCAGCACCCCGCTGCCCACCGCCGGCGTCGACGGCCTCTCCGGTCTCGCCGAGACGATCGCCCACCGGGGCGGCGGCTGCGACCTGGCCGGCCTCGCCGACGAGCTCGGCCTGGACATCGACGACCTGCTCCCCCAGGTCGACGCCCTCGACCTGCTCGGCTTCGCCGAGGTCCACGGCGACGACCTGCTGCTCACCGACGCCGGCGCCGCCTACACCGGGGCCGACGCCCAGGACTCCCGCGCCCTCTTCGCCGCCGCGGCCCTGGAGGTCCCGCTGATCAAGCTGATCGCCAACAGCCTCGGCGACCGGCCCGGCGCCACCGTCCGCACCGGCTTCCTGCGCGACCTGCTCGGCCGCCACTACACCGTCGAACAGACCGACCGGCAGCTGGAGACGGCGACCGACTGGGGCCGCTACGCGGGGCTCTTCGCGTACGACGCCGACCGGCAGGAGTACCGGCTGGACGCCCCGGAGCGCTGAGGGCTCAGCCCGTCGCCGGGCGGCGGCGCACCGCGCGGGCCGCGCGGGCGAAGGGCTGCGGCGCGGTCGCACCGGCCGGGGCGGCGCCGTCGTCGCCGCCGTCGCGGCGGTCGGGCAGGTCGTGGGCGATCAGCGCGGCCTCGGTGAGCAGCCCGCGCACCTCGGTGGCCCGGTAGAAGATCCGGGTCCCCTCCCGCCGTGCCACCACCAGCCCGGCCGCCCGGAGCTTCGCCAGGTGCTGCGAGGTCGCCGCGACGTGCGCCCCCAGCAGCTCGGCCAGCTCGCTCACCGGCAGCTCCCGGCGGCTCAGCGCCCACAGCAGCCGGTACCGCGACGGGTCGGCCACCGCCTTCAGCACCGCCACCGCCCGCTCCGCCGCATCGGCGTCCCAGGCCTCTTCCCGCGCACCACCCATACAGGGATCGTACCGATCCGTACCCGGGCACCCGGAGCCGGGAATCCCCGCCGCCCGCGCCAACGGCGGCCGCCGGGTGAATGAAGCGCGACAGAACCGGGGGTACGGACGGTTGCGGCGCCTAGCCTGGGCCTGGGCCCGGCCGGAACTGCGCACCGGCCGGGCGGAGTTGGTCCTGTCCGCCGCGAGGAAGGGTCGGCCGTGGCTGCCATCAGTGTGATCCCGGGCGACGGCATCGGCCCCGAGGTGGTCGAGTCCGCGCTGGGGCTGGTCGAGGCGTTCGGCCTGGGACTGGACGTCGACGTGCTGGACCACGTGGGCGCGGAGCGCTACCGCCGGGAGGGCGTGGCACTGGGCGAGGCGGACCTGGCCCGGGTGGCGGCGAGCGGCGCGGTGCTGCTCGGCGCGATCGGGCGGCCGGACCTGGAGCACACCGGGTACGTGCGCGACGTCCTGCTGGAGCTGCGCTACGCCTTCGACCTGTACGCCAACTACCGGCCGGTGCGCCTGTGGCACGACCGGCTCAGCCCGCTGCGGGACCCGGCCCGGCGCGCCCTGGACTGCGTGATCGTCCGGGAGAACACCGAGGGGCTCTACAGCGGCATCGGCGGGAACCTCCGCGCCTCCTCCGACCACGAGGTGGCCGTCGACGCGGACGTCAACACCCGGCACGGCGTCTCCCGGATCCTGGACTTCGCCTTCGCCACCGCCCGCCGGGAGGTCTGCCTGGTGGACAAGGCCAACGCGGTGCGGGCCGGCGGCCGGCTGTGGCAGGAGTGCTGGCGGCGGGCCGCCGAGCGGCATCCCGACACGACCACCCGGCACCTGTACGTCGACGCCGCCGCGATGAAGCTGGTCACCGAGCCCGAGCGGTTCGACGTCATCGTGGCCAGCAACTCGCACGGCGACATCCTCAGCGACCTCGCGGCCGCGCTGGCGGGCGGGATCGGGCTGGCGCCCTCGGCGAGCCTCAACCCGGAGAGCGGCTTCGGGATGTTCGAGCCGGTGCACGGCTCGGCGCCGGACATCGCGGGCCGGGGCGTCGCCAACCCCTTCGCCTGCCTGCTGACCGCCGCGCTGCTGCTGCGCCACCTCGGCCACGACACGGAGGCGGCCGCGACCGAGGCGGCTGTCGCCGGATCGATCGCGGCCGGACGGACCACCCCGGACCTCGGTGGCACGCTGAGCACCCGGGAGGCGACGCGCGCGGTCCTCGCCGCCCTGTGACGGCGCCCGCCGGGGGCCGGGACAGCGGGCTCAGGGCGCCGGGTACGCCTCGGGCTCCAGGGTCGAGCTGGTCCGGATCACCTCGGCGACGGTCAACTCGTAGAACGCGTACCACTTCTCCTTCCCCTGCTGCTGGGCGTTGTGGTGCTCCACGTCGGCGCGCCACCGCGCCAGCGTCTCGGGGTCGCGCCACCACACCAGGGCGAGGCGTTCGCCGTCCTCGGTCTCGTAGTTCTTGACCTGGACGAGGTCGTCCCCGTAGACCGCCCGCACCTTCTTGGCGAGGTAGTCCTCCGTGGTCTCGTACTCGTGGTCGTACTGCTCCGAGAAGCGCGACCTGAAAACGACCAGAATCATCGTTGATCTCCCGTCAGTTCCGGCTGGTGACACCACAGTTCACGCGGCTCGTGCAGATCTGGCGGACCGGGCAGGCAGAGCGGGCCGAGCAGACCGCGCGGCTCAGCCTGCCCCGGCGAAGGCCCGCAGCTGCGGGTCGGGCAGCTCGGCGGCGCCGGCGCCGTGCCGGCTGAGGATCCGCCGGGCCAGCTCGCGCAGCCGGTGCTCCTCGGTGAGCGCCAGGGAGTAGCTCTCCTCGCTGAACGCGCAGCGCTCGTACAGGGGCCGGAACCGCTCCGGCATCAGGTCGACCAGTCGGCGCGCGATGGCCTCCTCCGCCTCGTGCCTGGGGTCCGGCAGCCGGGACATCGTCCAGTAGTGCCGGTAGGAGATGTCCGCGATCGCGTCGCCGTCGCCCTTGCGGATCCGCTCGTACGCGGCGAAGGCCCGTTCCCAGTCCCGCTCCCGGTCCAGGCAGGCGACCAGGGTGCGGACGTCCTCGAAGGCGGCGTTCATGCCCTGGCCCATGAACGGCGCCATCGCGTGGCAGGAGTCGCCGACCAGCGCGGCCGTGCCGCCCAGGACCCACCGGTCGCACCGGGTGAGCCGGACGGCGGAGACCGGCTTGGCGCCCAACTGCTCCTCCAGGTCCGGGATTCCGGCCGCCAGCCGGGGGAAGACGGCGGCGAACTGCTCGGCCAGGGCCCGCCCGCCGACCGCGGCCCGGTAGGACGGGCGCGGGCCCTCCCGGCGGAAGAACACCGAGCCCGCGAAGCGCCGGCTGGACACCTGCGGGAACGCCCCGAACAGCGCGTCCCCGGCCGGCCAGTAGTGCATCACCCCGCGGTCGCAGTCGGGCAGGTCCAGGACGATCTCCTGGTAGGCCAGTTCCAGGGTGCTCACCCGCGCCCGGGCGCCCCGCTCGACGAGGGCGCCGCGCACCGCCGAGTGGACGCCGTCGCAGCCGATGACGTGCCGGCACCGCACCCACCGCTCGGCGCCGCCCGCCCCGACCAGCAGCGCGGGCGCCGCCGGGTCGACGGCCAGCACCGGGTGGTCGAAGCGCAGGTCGACCCCCGGCTCGGCCTCGGCCGCGTCCAGCAGCAGCCGGTGCAGCGCCTGCCGCTCGACCGCCCAGATCGCCGCGCCGTCCCGGCTGTACGGGGTGACGGCGGTGGTGCCGTCCGGCAGGTGCCCGCACCGGCCGGTGATCGGCGCGCAGATCCGCCGCACCGCCGCTTCCAGGCCGAGTTCCCGCAGCACCCGCCGGCCCCGCTCGGAGAGGATCACCATCAGCGACCGGCCCTGTCCGGCCGGGATCCGCCGGGGGTCCGCGTGCCGTTCCAGGACGGTCACCCGGCCGTGGCGCCGGGCCAGGTAGAGCGCGGCGACCGGGCCGGCCAGCCCGGCCCCGACCACCACGATGCCGCCGCCCGCCGTCGCGGGCCCGTACGAGTCGCTCATCGGGGCCTCCCGCCGCTACCAGGTGACCGGGAGCTCGCGGACGCCGTAGGCCACGCCGTCGTACTTGAACGGGACGTCGGCGAAGTCGATGGCCAGGCGCAGCGTGGGGATCCGCCGGTAGAGCGTGCCGTAGACGGTCTGGAGTTCGAGGACGGCCAGCGGGCGGCCCAGACAGTGGTGGGGGCCGAAGCCGAACGCCAGGTGGTGCGCGGCGTCCCGGGTGATGTCGAGGCGGTCCGGGTCGGGGAAGTTGTCCGGGTCCCGGTTGGCCAGTTCGCTGGTCAGGATGATGCCCTCGCCGGCCCGGATGACGACGTCGCCGACGGTGATGTCCTCCAGGGCGACCCGGCGGCGCCCGGAGTGCGAGATGTTGAGGTAGCGCAGCAGCTCGTCGACGGCGCGGTTGACCACGCCCGGGTCGTCGGTCTCCCGCAGCACCGCCAGCTGCTCGGGGTTGCGCAGCAGGGCCAGCGTGCCGAGGGCGATCATGTTCCCGGTGGTCTCCAGGCCGGCGACCAGCAGCGTCATGGAGATGTACGACAGCTGCTCGGGGCTGAGCGCGCCGGGGCGGACCTGGGTCTCGATCACCTCGGAGATCAGGCCGTCGGCGGGCTCGCGCAGCTGGCGGTCGATCAACTCCCGCAGGTAGCCGCGCAGCGCCTCCTGGGCGCCGACCACCATGTCGGGCGAGCTGTCCCGGTGCAGCATCCGGGTGCTCTCGTCCTGGAAGAACTCGTGGTCGGCGTACGGGACGCCGAGCATCCGGCAGATCACCTTGGTGGAGGTCGGGAAGGCGAGGCCGCCGACCAGGTCGGCGGGCCGGGGCCGGGTGAGGAACTCGTCGATGAGCCCGTTGACGATGTCGGCGACCTCGTCCTTGAGCGCGTCGATGTTGCGGATCGCGAAGGGCGGGGAGACCATCCGGCGCTGGCGGGCGTGCTCGGGGTCGTCGAGGGCGACGAAGGAGCGGCCGTCCTTGCGCCGTTCGCGGCTGCCCAGGTCGAAGTGCGGGTAGCCGGACCTGGTCGAGTCGGCGCTGACCCGGGGGTCGACCAGGAGCTTGCGCCCGAGGTCGTAGCCGGTGACCAGCCAGGGGGTGCTGCCGTCCCAGAGCCGGACCCGGACCGGGCCGGCGCCGAGCTCGCGCATGGCGGAGGGCGGGTCGAAGGGGCAGGCGGGCTCCTTCAGGATGGGGAAGCGGGTGAGCTGCCCGGTCGCGGAGCCGCCGGCGGGGTCGCCGGCGGAATCGGTTGCGGAACCGGTCGCGTCGTCGATGGTCACGGAATCTCCCTTCCTCGCCGCGCCGCGCGGGGTCCCGCCGGGCGGCCCTTCGTGGTCTGTCACCCGTGCAGGGCCCGGGCGATCTCCCGCAGGTCCTGTGCCGCGAGGACCGAGCGGATCGGCACGCGCACCCCGAGCTCCTCGCGCAGCGCGCCGATCAGCCGCCCCGCCAGCAGTGAATTGCCGCCCAGGTCGAAGAAGTTGGCCTCCGGCTCGACCCGCGGCAGGTCGAGCAGCCGGGCGATCGTGCGGTACAGCCGCTCCTCCCGGGAACCGGGCTCCGCGCCGCCGTCGGATCCGGTCGCACGGTCCGAGGCAGGACGGTCCGAGGCAGGACGGTCCGGCGCGGTGCGGTCCAGGGCGGCGCGGTCGATCTTCCCGTTCGGGGTGGTGGGGAAGGCGTCGAGCACCTCGATCCGGGCCGGCACCATGAACTCCGGCAGCACGTCGGCGAGTCGGGCGCGCAGCGCCGCGGGGTCGAGGGCGGCGCCGGGGCTCGGGGTGACGTAGCCGACCAGGCGCGCGTCGGCCTGTCCGCCCCGCACCAGCACCGCGGCCAGGTCCACGTCGGGCTGCCGGGTGAGCCGGTCCTCGATCTCGCCCAACTCGACCCGGAAGCCCCGTAGTTTGACCTGTCCGTCGGCCCGGCCGGCGAAGTGGAACCGGCCGTCGGCGGCGCGCCGGCCGCGGTCGCCCGAGCGGTACATCCGGGCGCCGGGGGGACCGAACGGGTCGGGCAGGAAGCGGGTCGCGGTCAGCCCGGGGCGGCCGACGTAGCCGCGGGCCAGCCCGGAGCCGCCCAGGTAGAGCTCGCCCTCCGCGCCGTCGGCCACCGGCCGCAGCCGCTCGTCCAGCACGTACACCCGCGCCCCGGTCCAGGGGACGCCGATGTCGACCCCGTCCGCCGCGTCGATCGGCCCGGCGAGGGTGCAGCCGACGGTCACCTCGGTGGGGCCGTAGCCGTTGAACATCCGGCGCCCGGGCGCCCAGGCGCCCAGCAGTGCGGGGGTGCAGGCGTCGCCGGTGGAGGTCACCGTGCCGCCCTGGAGCACGTTCTGACTGTCCGTCACGCTCAGCGCGGCGGGCGGCAGGGTGGCGTGGTCGATCGCGTGCCTGGCCAGTGTCCCGTGCAGGGCGTCGCCCGGCAGCAGGTCCTCGTCGTCGGCGACCACCAGGGCGGCGCCGTGCAGCAGGGCCAGCGAGAGGTCCCAGAACCCGGCGTCGAAGCTGACCGAGGCCCAGGAGAGCACCCGCTCGCCGGGGGCCGGGCGCAGGTGCTCCGCCTGGGTGGCGACCAGGTCGGCGACGCCCTCCTGGGGGACGGCGACGCCCTTCGGCGTGCCGGTGGAGCCGGAGGTGTAGATCACGTACAGCAGGTGGTGCGGCGACAGCGGAGCCAGGCGCTCGTCCTGCCGGACGTTCCCGTCGCCGTACCGGGCACAGGCCGCCGCGCACTCCGCGGAGTCGAGCACGACCTCGTCCAGTTCCACGCCCTCGGGCCGGGCGGCCGCGGTGCGCAGCAGCAGCCGCGGTGCCGC
Organism: Kitasatospora sp. NPDC001119; assembly: GCF_053598475.1. Taxonomy (NCBI): domain Bacteria; kingdom Bacillati; phylum Actinomycetota; class Actinomycetes; order Kitasatosporales; family Streptomycetaceae; genus Kitasatospora; species Kitasatospora sp. NPDC001119. The sequence continues at coordinate 86,336 of NZ_JBSFKI010000013.1, read as the reverse complement.
GTCCCGCACCATGAAGGCCTTGCGGGACGCGGGGTAGCGGGGATCGAGCGGCAGGTAGGCGCCGCCCGCCTTGAGCACGGCCAGCTGGGCCACCACCAGCTCGGGCGAGCGCGGCACGGCCAGCGCCACCAGGTGGTCCGGGCCGACGCCGCGGTCGATCAGCAGCCGGGCCAGCCGGTTGGCCCGGGCGTTGAGCCGGCCGTAGTCGAGCGCGGTGTCCCGGTACAGCACGGCCGTCGCCCCGGGGCGGAGCGCCGCCTGCTCCTCGAACAGTTCGGCGACCGTACGGGCTCGCGCGGCCGCGGGTGCGGCCACCGTACGGACGGGCGCGGTCACGGCGCCTCGCCCAGCCGCGGGCGGACCTCGGTGGCGAACAGCTTCAGGCTGCGCGACATGCTCTCCAGCGACTGCTGGCCGTAGTCGAGCTGGAACAGCACCACGTCCGTCCCCAACTCGGCCTCGATGCGCCGCAGTTGCTCGACCGCGCTGCGCGGGGAGCCGATCACCGCCAGGCCCGCCGCCTCGCTGGGGCCGGCCTGGTGCTTGTCGACCATGGCCTCGCGGTAGCCCTGGTAGGAGGTCGAGCTGCGCTCGCGCCAGGACTCCGCGGCCGCGCCGAAGGTGTCCCAGTGCCGGCGCAGCGCGGCGTTGCCCTCCGCCACGGCCTCCTCGTCGGAGTCGGCCAGGTACAGCGCGACGCTGATCGCGACCTGGGGCCGGCGGCCGGCGTTCTTCGGCGCCGCGGCGAAGCGCTGCCGGTACAGGTCGATCATCTCCCGTACCTGGCCGACCTGTTCGCGGCTGGGGGCGGAGGCGATCAGCAGGTTGTAGCCGGAGTCGCCGATCCACTCGAAGCTGGAGCGGGTGATCAGCGCGGCGGCCCACACCGGGGGGTGGGGGTCCTGGGTGGGCAGCGGGAGGGAGTCGGCGTCCCGGTAGCGGAAGAAGGGGGTGTCCTCGCTCACCCGGGACTCGGTCCACAGCCGCACCACCGCGTCCACCACCGCCCGGAACCGGTCCTTGCTGCTGTCCAGGTCGATACCGAAGGCGTCGAACTCGTACGGCAGGAAGGCGCGGGCGAAGCCGACGTCCAGCCGGCCGCCGCTGAGCGCGTCGAGCTGCGCGGTGCGGGCCGCGAGCTGGATCGGGTGGTGGAAGGAGGCCTGGATGCCGCCGGTCATCAGCCGCACCCGGCTGGTGCGCGCGGCGACGGCGGAGAGGAAGGCGAGCGGGTCGGGGCAGTAGCCGCCGTAGGCGTGCAGGTAGTGCTCGGTCATCTTGACGTACTCGAGGCCGAGGTCGTCGGCCAGTTCGGACACCGCCAGCAGGTTGCCGTAGTACTCCTCGGCGCTGCGCACCAGCGGCGGGGTGTCGGGCAGCAGGGATATTCCGTAGGTCGTCATCTCTGGGCCTCCGTGGTCGGGTCCGGTGGTGCGTCGGGCAGGGCGCCGCGGCCGCCGAGGGACCAGTACGCGCGCAGTCCGTGGACCAGCGGCCGCGGCCGTCCGTCGTCCGCCGCGGCGGCCCGGTAGACCTCGCCGAAGAGCACCACGTGGTCGGCGACGGTCACCGAGCCGGTGATCCGGCAGTCGGCGACGGAGTGCGCGGCCCGGTCGAGGTGCGGGCCGGCCCAGTCCGGGCGGGCGGTCCACCCGACGTGCTCGAAGCGGTCGGGCCCCCGGGCGGCGAAGAGTTCGGCGACGGCGCGGGCCCGGTCGTCGAGCAGGTTCACCGCGAAGCCGCCGCTCCGTTCGAGGACGGCGAGGGTACGGCTGGAGCGCTGCATGCACACCAGCAGGGTGGGCGGGTCGGCCGACACGCTGGAGATCGCCGTGCAGGTCGTGCCGTACGGCCGGCCGGCCTCGTCTGCGGCGGTGATGACGGCGACGCCGGCGGGGAAGCCCGCCATCAGGGTTCTGAACGCGGTCGCGGAGACCGGTCCGGCCGTCGTGCGGCCGCCGGCCCCCGTCATGGGCGTGGGGGGCATGGGGAGGAACCTCCTGGCGTCCCGTCGGGAGCCGACGGTCGCGCTGTCCTCGGTCACGGTGTACGTCCTGGTCACGGCGTACGTCCTGGTGCGCGGCCTGGTCCTCGGCCGCCGCACACCGACTCTGGCACGGGCCCCGGCCGGGCCGTTCGGCGGAAAAAGATTTGCGAAAGAGGCGCTCCGCCCGCGCTGGTCGGGGCAGCCGGGCGGGGGCCGGGACGGCCCGCACCACATCGGGCGCCAGGGCGGCGGCGATCAGCCCGGTGTCCCCGGTGGCGGCCGCGAGCCGGAAGGCCGCCACCGCCTCGCGGTGGCGCTCCGGCTCCACCGGGTGCCGCTCCAGCGGGGACCGCACCTTCTGCCGGGCCCGGCTGGCCAGCTTCTTGGCGGTGGTCCGGCTGCGGTCGAGGAGCGCGCCGATCTCGTCGAAGGGCACCCCGAAGACGTCGTGCAGCACGAACGCGACCCGCTCGGCCGGGCTCAGCGCGTGCAGGACCACCCGCAGCGCGAGGCCCACCGACTCGGCCGCCAGCGCCTCCTGTTCCGGGTCCGCCTCCGCTCCGGGGCCGCAGGTGTGCGTCAACTCCTCGCCCCCGCAGCGCTGTTGGCCCCCCGACCGGCTGCGCAGCGCGTCCAGGCAGACCCGGGAGGCGACGGTGCGGATCCAGCCGGGCAGGTTGCGCACCGCCGTGGTGTCGGCGCGGTCCAGCCTCAGCCAGGTCTCCTGCACCGCGTCCTCGGCCTCCTCCCGGGAGCCGAGGATGCGGTACGCGAGCCCCAGCAGCGCCGTTCGGCTCTCCTCGAAGAATTCCGCCAGCAGTTGGCGCTGATCCATCGGTCACCTTCCGGGTTCACGGTCCGTCGTACTGATGACCCGCGCACCGCGGGGCTTGTGACTCACGACCGTTCGAAGGAGAGTTCCGATGACGGAGGCCGTCGCCGAGATCCCCGCGTACACCGCGGGCACCTGGAGCATCGACAAGGCCGACCCGCACATCACCCCGGACGTCCAGGCCTCGCTCGACGCCTCCTGAGCCCGGCCCGGCGGGACGCCCTCTGCCCGTGTGAGGTACGGGCAGAGGGCACCGGCCGCACGCCGGGGTGGCGGCGTGCCGGCTGTACGGCGTACGGGCTTCGCGGTGTGCCGCCCGCGCGGGGTGTCAGCCGCGGTCGGCGCCGCCGGTCACAGGCCGTCCGCCTCCAGGATGTAGCCGCGGCCCCACACCGTCCGGATGCAGAGGCCGACCTCGGAGATCCGCCTCCGCAGCCGCATGATCTGCAGGTCCAGGGCGTTCCTGGAGATCGCTCCGGTGGCCCGGACCACCTGCTGCTCCAGCTCGGCCCGGTACACCACCTCGCCGTAGTGGGCGACGAGTTCCTCCATGATCCCCACCTGGGTGGTGGAGATGGCGACCGAGTTGCCACCGAAGCAGAGCACCCCGGTGGAGTCGACGGTCGGGACCCTGCGCCCGTACACGCGTTGGGACAGCGCCTGGATGCGCGCCTCGACGTCCCCGCGCGGGGCCGGCGACCTGATCCAGTCCTCCCCGGGGTCGACGCACACGGGAGCGTCATTGCCGGCCTCCACGACGAGCAGGCAGGGAATTCCCGCCTTTCGGCAGTGATTCCGTTTGTCCGCCTCGATGGGCCATCGTATTAACGTGACACCTTTGCTCAAGGGTGTCTCCCTCGTCAGAGAAAAAGGCAGTCTCGGCTTTCCTTGCTTTCTCGTACGAACCGCCCCGAAGGCAGTGGGAATCGACGCCCGGCGCGGCTCACGGCCGGGCCCGCGGCCTCCCGCCGGGGCGGGGCTCCGCAAGGCCCGGTTGCACACGTTCACCGACTGGTAAGCACACGTTTGCTGCTGGGCACTCGGCCCTCGGCAGCGCCGTGCCCGCCCCCCTGGAATCCGGGAGCGGGCGCGACGTACCGGTGGTTCGGACCACCTCCTACCTTGCCCGAGCTCTATCCGCGCACCCGCGTGACATGGGTCACGGACGGGGGCGCAGGCCCTTTCCGGCCACCGTCACCTCGTCGGCGGACGAACCGCCCGCCGGTCGGGGTCCGGCCGGCTCCGGAGTACTCGACTCCGGGGTGGTCGGCTCCGGGGCCGGCTCCGGGGCGGCCGACAACTGTCCGGCGCGCTGCCGGAACCCGGCCCAGGCCAGCACCGCCGCCACCGCCGTGGCCGCGGCGGCGATCCCGATCGACAGCTGGTAGCCGTGCAGGAAGGAGTCGACGGCCGGCTGCCGGAACGGCTCGCCGAGCGCCTCCACCACCGTGTGCAGCCGGCCGCCGCCGACCTCCCGCGACCGCTCCAGCACCTGGGCCCGCTGGGCCCCGTCCAGCCCGGCCGTCTTCTCCTGCCAGGCGGAGACCGCCGAGTTGACGCCGACGGCGCCCAGCACCGCGAGGCACACCGAACTGCCGATCTGCCGCGAGGCGTTCAGCACGCCCGAGGCGGCGCCGGAGGCCCCCGGGGGCACGTCCCGCATGGCCACGTGGGTCACGGCGGGCACGAAGGTGCCGAACCCGCCGCCGTACAGCACGTACCCGAGCGCGCTGACCGCGAAGGGCGTGGTCCCGGCCCGGCTGAGCAGGAACACCCCGACCGCGGCCAGCAGGATCCCCGAGACGGCCACCGTCACCGAGCGGAACCGCGAGTCCAGGCGGCCGCCGAACTGCGCCATGGTGAGGAACGGGATGTTCATGAACAGCCACGACAGCCCGGTGCGCAGCACCGACCAGCCCGCCACGTCCTGGAAGTACAGCGTCACCCAGAACAGCGCGCCGCTCATGCCGCCGTAGCACAGCAGGTAGATCCCCGAGGCGCTCGCGAAGCTGCGCGCGCGCAGCAGGGCGGGCGGCATCATCGGGTGCGGGGCACGGCGCTCCCACCCGAGGAAGGCCAGCAGCAGGACCACCCCGGCCGCCAGCGGGAACGCCACCACGGCCGAGCCCCACGGGTGGTCGGCGGACTCGACGAAGCCGAGCGTGAGGCAGACCAGCCCGAGCGCGCTGAGCACGATCCCCGGCACGTCGAGCCGGCGGGCCTGCGGGTTGCGCGACTCCCGCACCGCCAGGAAGGTGCAGGCGATGCCCAGGGCGGCGAACGGCAGGTTGATCCAGAAGACCGACTGCCAGCCGAAGAAGGTCAGCAGGATGCCCCCGCCGACCGGGCCCGCGCCGAAGCCGGTGCCGCCGATCGCCGCCCAGGCGCCGATCGCCGAGGCCCGCTGCTCCTTCGGGTAGGTCTCCGTGATGATGGACAGCCCCAGCGCGAGCATCGCGGCCCCGCCCAGGCCCTGCACCGCCCGGAAGGCGATCAGCGAGAGCGCGTTCCAGGCCACGGCGCAGGCGACGACGCCGATCGAGAAGACGACCATCCCGGTCAGGAAGATCCGCTTGCGGCCGTACCGGTCGCCGAGCGCTCCGCTGGCCGGGATGACCGCGGCCAGGCTCAGCGAGTACGCGCTGATCACCCACTCCAGCTCGGCGGCGCCCATGTGCAGTTCGCTCTGCATCGACGGGAGGGCCACGTTCACGATGGTCAGGTCGAGCGAGGTCATGAACGTGGCCATGCACATCGCGAACAGGGTCAGCCGCCGGCGTCGCGACTCCGTGAGGGAGAGGGTCATGGCCTCTCGCCCCTCCGGAGTCGTGTGATATGTGTGATACCCAGTGTGATCATCCCGCGCTCCAAGTAAGGTCCACGAACGACGGGGGCGGCTCGCCGCCCCCGTAGTGATGACCCCTCCCGACCGAGGAATGTGACCGTGCCCGACCACGATCGGCTGGCAGAGCAGTTCGAGCGGCACCGGCCGCACATGCGGGCCGTGGCGTACCGCATGCTCGGCTCGCACGCGGAGTCCGAGGACGCCGTCCAGGAGACCTGGATCAGACTCAGCCGCAGCGACGCCGACGAGGTGGCGAACCTCGCCGGCTGGCTCACCACGGTGATCGGCCGGATCTGTCTGAACATCCTCCGCTCCCGCGCCGCCCGGCCCGAGGACCCGGTCGGGGTGCACCTGCCGGACGTCGTCGTCGGGCAGGAGCCGTCCAACGGCCCGGAGGACGAGGCGCTGCTGAGCGACTCGGTCAGCCTCGCCCTGCTGATCGTGCTGGACACCCTCGCCCCGGCCGAGCGGGTCTCCTTCGTCCTGCACGACATGTTCCACCTGCCCTTCGACGAGATCGCGGCCGTCGTCGGGAAGACCCCGGCGGCGGCCCGCAAGCTCGCCAGCCGGGGGCGCCGCCGGGTGCAGGAGGAGCGCGAGGCGGACTCCGGCGGCGACTTCGCGACCCGCCGCACGCTGGTGAACGCCTTCTTCGCGGCGGCCCGGGACGGCGACCTGGACGGGCTGGTGGCCGTCCTCGACCCGGACGTCGAGCTGCGCGCGGACGGCGGGCCCGCCCTCGCCGCCGCCACCGCCTCGATCCGCGGTGCCCGGCCGGTGGCGGGGCGCGCCTCGCTGTTCCGCCAGGGCGGGGTGGCGGTCTTCCCGGTGCTGGTCAACGGCGTCCCCGGCGCCCTGGTCACCCGGGACGGCGCGCCGACCTCGGTCATGGGCTTCTCGGTGCGCGGCGGGCGGATCACCCGGATCCAGATCCTGCTGGACCCGGAGCGGGTCGGCGCGGTCGACTTCGCCGCCTTCACCGCGTAGCGGGGGCGGTCCGGGAAGGGTCCGGGAACGCCGGTGGGGCGCCTCCCTCGGGGGGCGCCCCGGCTCGCTGCGCGCGCTACCGCTCCACCTCCGGCCCGACGCCGACGGTGATCGCCCGCGAGGGGCAGAGGTGGGCGGCCTGCCGTACCCGGTCCCCGAGTTCGTCCGTCACCTCCGCCCCGAGCAGCCGGACGGTGCCGTCCTCGTCCCGCTGGGCGAAGACCTCGTCCGCGGTGATCACGCACATCCCCGAGCCGATACAGCGCTGTCGGTCGACCGTCACCCGCATGGTTGTCCCTCTTCTCCGTTCGTTTCCGGTTCCCGGGCCCCGCCCGGGATGCTCAGCGCGGGAGCAGCCGCACCGGCAGGGAGCTGTAGCCGTTGAGGAAGGCGGACCGGATCCGGGTGGCCGGCCCGGTCACCTCCACGCCGCGCACCGCCTCGGCCAACACGCCCAGCAGTGCCCGCAGTTCGACCCGGCCGAGGAAGGCGCCCAGGCAGAAGTGGGCGCCGTGGCCCAGCGCGACGTGCTTGTTCGGGGAGCGGGAGAGGTCGAAGGAGCGCGGCTCGGCGAACGCCCGCTCGTCGTTGTTGGCCGAGATGTTCCACAGCGACACGATGTCCCCCGCCCGCACCTCCTGGCCGCCGATCAGCTGGTCGCGGGTGGCGGTGCGGGCGAAGTGGAACGCCGGGGTGGCCCAGCGCAGGGCCTCCTCCACGGCGGAGTCGAGGTCCACCCGGCCGTCCCGGAGCGCCCGCCACTGCGCGGGGTTCTCGGCCAGCGCCTTGACCGTGCTGACGGCGGAGACCCGGGAGGACTCGTCGCCGCCGATGATCAGGCTGTAGCAGTTGAGCGCGATGTCGTCCAGGCTCAGCGGCTCGCCGTCGACCAGGCCGGTGGCGAGCGTGCTGATCACGTCCTCGCCCGGGGACTCGCGCCGCTGCTGCGCCAAGTCCATGAAGTACAGCACCAGTTCGTTGCGGGACTCGAGCGAGTCGAGCTCGTCCGCCCCGGTCAGCGCGCCCTTGCTCCAGTGCAGCAGGTCCGGCCGGTCCGCCTCCGGGACGGACAGCAGGTCGCAGATGGTGTTCATCGGCACGTGCTCGGCGACGTCGGTCGCGAAGTCCACGGTGTCCGCGTCGAGCGCGGCGCCGACCAGTCCGGCGGTGCGCCGCTCGACCTTGCGGGCCACGGTGTCGAGGACCTTCGGCGACAGCGCCCGCCACAGCAGCGCGCGCAGCCCGCGGTGGCGGGGGCGGTCGGTGACGGCGAGCATCCGGCCGCCGGCCGAGTCGTCGCCGCGCAGGAGCACGTCGAGCACGGTGCCGCGGCCCGAGGCGAGCGCGCCGGCGGCGCCGTAGCAGGCGACCACGTCGGCGTACCCGGCCACCACCCAGAAGCCCGGCCGGTCGGCCGCGGCGGCGTGCCAGTACACCGGCTCGTTCGCCCGTACCCCGGCGAAGAACTCGAAGGGATCGTGCGCCAGGAAGGTGCGTGAGTCGGTCAGGTCGAGCGAGGCGGTCACGGTTCGGCTCATCGTCCACAAACCCCACGGAAGACGGGAAACGCACTGCGTGCAGTGCTCGGCACGGGCCCGGTGACCGGATCCTCACAGAGGCCCGAACCGGCCCGCGCCAGTTGTGTCGGATCTCTTTCAGTTGTGTCAGAACTCTTTCGTGGCCGGTCCGGTCAGGGAGGAAGAGCCGAAAGATTGCGGACACCTGCCGAAGCACCCGTACTCCGAAGCGGAGGAGTTCCGTCATGCTTCGTACCCGCCGCGACCACTGCCTTCGGACACTGGTCCGAGCGCCCGCGGCCACGGCACGGCTGGTCTGCCTCCCGCACTCCGGCGGCAGCGCGGCCGGCTACGGCCCGTGGTCCACCGCCCTCCCCCCGACCGTCGAGCTGCTGGCGGTGCAGTACCCGGGGCACGGCGACCGCTTCGGCGAACCGCCGTCCACCGACGTGCGCGCGCTGAGCGCGGAGCTGGCCTCCGAACTCCTGCGCCTGCCACCGCTGCCCACCGTGCTGTTCGGGCACAGCCTCGGGGCCCTCGTCGGCTACGAGACCGCTGTCACCCTCGGCACCCTGGGGCGCCCGCCGGCCGGCCTGCTGGCCTCCAGCTGCCCGCCGCCCGGCCGGGCCGGACGGATCCGGGCCGGCGGACTGTCCGACGAGGTCCTGTGGTCCCTGATCCGCTCCCTGGGCGGCATCGACCCGGACCTCCCCGAGGAGCCGGAGGTCGCGGAGGCCGTCCTGCCCGTCCTGCGCGCGGACCTCACCGCGCACGAGCAGTACCGGGTGGAGCCGCGGACCGCGCCGCTGGCCTGCCCGGTCCGCTGCCACCACGGCACCCTGGACCCGCTGGTCGACCGCGCCCTGGTCGCCGAGTGGGCCGCCGTCACCACCGGACCGTTCAGCCTCCTCGAACGCGAGGGCCACCACTTCCACCTGTTCCAGCACCCCGAGGGCGTCCTCGCCGACCTCGCCGCCTTCCTCGACGCGGTGACCGTCGACGCGACGGCCGCCCCGGCACCGCGCCTCCCCGCCCCGAGCACCGACGCCCCGAGCACCGCCGACCCGGGCGACTCCACCCCGGGCGACTCCACCCCGCGCCCGGCGCGGGCCCTCTGATGCGGAGCTGACCATGACCGAAGCCGTCACCGAGACGATGACCGACCTGACCTACTCCACCTACCTCCAGATGGACACCCTGCTCTCGCTCCAGCAGACCCGCTTCCCCGAGTCCACCGACCGGAGCGTCGCCCTGGCCGAGCACTTCTTCATCGTCGCCCACCAGTCCTGCGAGCTGTGGCTCAAACAGATCGTGGCCGACCTGCGGCTGGCCCGGGACCTCCTGAACGCCCCCGGCGACCCGGCCGGCGGAGCCGAGGACGGGGTCGAACTCCTCCAGCGGGCCGCCGAGTTGCTCCGCGTCCTGCACGAGCAGGTGATCGTCCTGGAACGCCTCCCGCTGCGGCACTTCGTCCGGTTCCGGCCCTACCTCGGCACCGCCAGCGGCGCCCAGTCGCAGCAGTTCCGGGTGCTCGGCCGGCTGCTGGAGGACGGCACCGAGACGAGCGAGCTGTACCGGGCCTTCCTGGCCGACGCCGACCGGCAGGGCCTGAGCGCCGCCGACGTCTGCCGCCTCGGCGTCGCCTGCGGCGGCCCGCACCGGGTCGCCGAGGCGCTGCTCGACGTGGGCAACGGCTACTGGCGCTGGAAGGTGGCCCACCTGGGCCTGGTGACCAAGATGGTCGGCGGGCAGCAGGGCACCGGCGGCACCTCCGGGGAGGACTACCTGCTGCGCCGGATCACCCTCCCCTTCCGCGACCTGCGGCAGCTGCGCGGCAACCCGCACACCGAGGTGCTCGCCACCAGCCCGGTGTAGGGCCCCTGCCCCCATCACCCGACGTCCGAAGCCTGAAGTCCGTAGGAGCGACCGAGCCATGCTGCACGTCGACGTGGCATCCATGACCGCCCGCCAGCGCCAGCGCCTGCTGCTGTGGAGCGTGGTCCCCCGGCCGATCGCCATGGTGAGCACGGTCTCCCCCGGCGGGGCCGTCAACCTGGCGCCCTTCTCGTACTACACGGCCGTGGGCTACTCCCCGATGGCGCTGCTCTTCTGCGCCAGCCGGCGGGCCGACGGCACCGAGAAGGACTCCTGCCGCAACGCCCGCCTCCCCGCCGAGGGCGGCACCGGGGAGTTCACCGTCAACGTCCTGATCGAGAAGCACGCCGAGGCCGCCACCACCACGGCGAAACCGCTCCCGTACGGCGAGTCGGAGTACGAGCTGGCCGGGCTGCGCGCCGTGCCCGGCCACGCCGTCCGCTCGCCGCGCATCGACGGCTCGCCGCTCGCCTTCGAGTGCCGCACCTCCTCGGTGGTGCCGGTCGGCGACCACTCCGTGGTCATCGGCGAGGTCGTCCACGTCGTCGCGGAGGAGGGACTGGTCGACGAGACCGGCTTCCACCTCGACCTGGACCGGCTGGGGTCGGTCGGCCGGATGGGCGCCGCCGAGTACGTCCGCACCCTGGACCGCTACGCCGTCGGCGGCTGACACCCGTCCGGCGGGACCTCGGCCCCCGGCCGTCACCTCCTCCGCGCCCGAACCGTTGCAGCAACGGGACGCCCGGCAGTGCCGGACGCGGCCCCGGAACGGTCGGGCGAGGTGTGAGGACGCGGCTGGTGGACGTCTACGAGGCTGTCGAGACCCGTCGGGCGGTGCGGGGGTTCACCGACCAACCGGTACCGAGGGAGGTGCTCGAACGGGTGCTCGCGGCCGCGTCCCGCGCCCCCTCCGGCGCCAACCTCCAGCCCTGGCACACCTACCTGGTCACCGGGGAGCGGCTGGAACGGCTCAAGCGGCTCGCCGTCGCCCGCGCCTCCTCCGGCGACCAGGGCGACGACCCCGAGTTCGAGATGTACCCGCCCGAACTCAAGTCCCCCTACCAGGAACGGCGCCGGGAGGCCGCCGAACAGCGCTACCGCGCCTTCGGCATCCCCCGCGAGGACCGGGACGCCCGGCAGCGGGCCGTCGTCCGGAACTGGGACTGCTTCGGCGCGCCCACCGCGCTGTTCAGCTACATCGACCGGTCGATGGGCCCGGCCCAGTGGGCCGACCTCGGGATGTACCTGCAGACCGTCATGCTGCTGCTGCGCGCCGAAGGGCTGCACAGCTGCCCGCAGATGGCCTGGTCCGTCTACCACCGCACCGTCGCGGACGTCCTGTCGCCGCCCGCCTCCCTCGTGCTCTTCTGCGGCCTCTCCGTGGGCCACCCCGACCCGGCCGCCCCCCGCTACCGGGTGGGCCGGGCGCCACTGGACCAGACGGTCACCATCCTCGACTGACCGCTCCCGACACCGCCTTGCCCCTTCACCTCCTTGCCCGTTCACCTCCTTGCCCCTTCACCGTCCGACGGCTCCATGTCCGACGGCTCCACCGACGTACCGCGGAGGCGACCTCCCGTGCCCGAGAGCCCGGCCCCGACGCTCATACCCGGCCGCGCCCCCGTCCCCGTCTACCGGGGCATGGACCGCGCGGCCCTCGACCGCCAGTACACCCCCAGCCACCGCGTCCCCGACCTCCGGGCCTACCTGGACCGCTACGCACGGGACAGCGCGAACGCCCGCCGCCGCCACCCCGTCCTCACCGGCCTCCCGTACGGCCCGCACCCGGCCGAGACCCTCGACTACTTCCCCGCCCCCGACGGCCCCGCCGGCCCTGACGGCCCGCCCCCGCTCCTGGTCTTCGTCCACGGCGGCAACTGGCAGGAACTGTCCAAGGACGACTCCGCCTTCCCCGCCCCGCCGCTGCTCCGGGCCGGCGCCGCCGTCGCGGTCGTCGGCTACGGCCTGGCCCCCGCCACCCGGCTGGACGACATGGTCGCCATGGTCCGGCGCGCCGTCCACTGGCTCCACCGCCACGCCGACGCCCTCGGCTTCGCCCCCGGCCGCCTCCACCTGGCCGGCCACTCCGCCGGCGCCCACCTCGCCGCCATGGCCCTCCTCCCCCGCGTCCCCGGCACCCCCCACCACGGGCCCGACGTCTCCGCCGCGATCGCCGGCGCCACCCTGCTGAGCGGCATGTACGACCTGGAACCCGTCCGCCTCTGCTACGTCAACGACGCGCTCGCCCTCGACCCGGCCGCCGCCCACCGCAACAGCCCACTGCACCACCTCCCGCCGCGCCTGCCCCCCGTCGTCCTCGCCCGCGGCGCCGACGAGACCGCCGAGTACGCCCGCCAACACGCCCTGATGGCCGCCGCCCTACGCCGCCGCGCCCCCCTCACCGACCTCGTCGCCCCCGCCCACAACCACTTCTCCCTCCCCTACGCACTCGCCGCCCCCGGCTCCCCCCTCGGCACCACCGTCCTGACCGCACTCGCCCGCGGCGGGCCCCGAAGCGTTCCGGCCGGCCGTTCCAGTCGGGAGTGAAACCGCAGGCCGGAGGGGGTGGAACCGTTCCAGCGTCCCGACTCGGACGGCTGGCCCGGCGGACCGGTCGGACGCCGGACCAGAGTGCTGACCAGCGGTCGGCGCCGCACCGTCAGACCAGCCCGCCCGCCGAACGCAGGGCAGCCGGCGCGGTGTTGACCGCCTCCGTGGAGTGCTCCTCGCCGGTCAACCGCTGGTGGTGGCCCGGCCCGCCCGGGTCGCTCTTCGCGTTGACCAGGATCCTGTACGGCATCAGCACTCCTCCAGGTTCGCCATCAGCCAGGCCTCGGCCCGCAACAACCGTTCCTCGACCTGCTCCGCGTCGGCACCGGCGACGATCACGAAGCACAGGTGCGAGGCGCTGTAGAGGGTGACCGCCCCGGGCTCCAGTTCCTCGTTCACCTGGTAGTGCCGCACCCACGGGAACGGCGGCCGCCCCGGCGCACGTACCGGCCGCCCCTGCGGCAGGACGGACACCGAGCCGTGCACCTCGGTCGGCGGCGCGGCCGGCGGCGGCTGGACGGGCAGCCCGGCGGACTGGCGCAGCACCGAGGTGTGCAGGTCCACCCCGTAGGTGGCCCGGGTGAGCCACGGAATGCGGTCGCCGCCGACCCGCGAGGCGATCTCGCACATCACCAGCTCGTCGTCCGGTGTGTGGAACACCTCCAGGTGGTAGGCGCTGACCGGCGGGACGTCGAAGGCGGACAGCGTCCGGTCGAGGAACTCCTCCAGCCGCCGGGCCATCCCGCTCTCCGGGTGCAGCTGGACCGAGCCGTTGTTCTGCCCGGTGAAGACCCCGAGGCAGCTGCGCAGGTAGCGGGAGGAGGCGACGAAGCGGTAGCCGTCGCCGAGCACCGCGTCGACGTGGTACATCGGGCCGTCGACGAACTCCTCGGCCATCAGGTCCTCGCGCCAGCGCCGCCGGGCGAAGGCGAGCAGTTCCTCGTCCCCGTGCAGCACCGCGATGTCCCGCGAGCCGCCCTGGCTGACCGGTTTGACGACCACGGGGTAGCCGACCGCCTCGATGAAGCCGGTGAGGTCGACGACCGTGTCGAGCCGGGCCCAGCGGGCGGTCGGCACGGCCCGGCCGGCGACCTCCTTCATCACCGCCTTGTCGCGGAACGACCGGGCGCTGTCCGGGGTCTGGCCGCCCAGGCCGAAGTCCGCGCGCATCCGGGCGGCCCGTTCCAGGTCGTACTCGTTGTCGGTGATGATGTGGGTGAACGGCCGTTGCCGGTGCAGCCGGCGGATCGCCAGCTCCGCGTAGGGGACGGCGTCGGAGTCCGGGACGTACTCGTAACGGGCCAGCCGCTCGGTGTTCTTGAGCTCGTTCTGGCTGAACACCTGCAGCTTGTCGGCGAGTTCGGGGAACATCCCGGGGTAGTCGTGGCCCTGGCCGTAGTTGAGCACGGCGACGTTGGTCATGATGGGTCGGCCTCACAGTGGACGTGCGGTGCGGAAGGGGTGTCGATCGGTGCGCCGGTGGGGGTCGGCGCGGGCGGTGCGCGGGGCCACCGGAGCGAACACCGGTGCGGCGACTGCGCCGACGACATCGAGGACCTGATCGCCGACCACCGGGAGACGGTCCAGCGGGCGGCGGCCGGGGCCTGAGGGAGGCGCGGGAGGGCCGGGTCGAGCGCCCGGCCCTCCCGCCGTTCAGCGGTGGACACGGTTCGCCAGGACGGTGCCGGCCGAGGCGAGGACCAGCCCGGCCAGGGTCAGCACGCCGAGCGGCTGGTCGAGCAGCACCGCGGCGAAGGCGGCGGTGCACATCGGGACCAGGTAGAACAGGCTGCTGACCTGGCTCGTGCCGTGCCGCCGCAGCAGGTGGTAGAGCAGGCCCACGCCGACGATCGAGTTGATCAGCGCCGTCCACAGCAGCACCGGCCAGTACGAGGCGGTGAACTCCACGGACCAGCCCTCGACCAGCAGCGCGGGAACCAGCGCCGCCGCCGCGGCGGCCAGCAGCTGCACCGCGTTGCCGCCCACCGGCTCCATCCGCGCGCAGTGGCGCTTCTGGTGGACGGTGCCGTACGAGATGCCGAGCAGGCCCAGCAGCAGGAAGCCGAGGCCCAGCAGGTAGCCGTCGGACAGGTCGATCCGGTCGGCGACGGCCAGCGCGACGCCGCCCAGCCCGAGCACCAGGCCCAGGCACTGGCCGCGGGTGACCCGCTCACCGAGCACCGGCACCGCCAGCAGCGATGTGGTCAGCGGGTAGAGCGCGATGACCAGCGCGGCGAGCCCGGAGGACACCCCGAGCTTCATGCCCATGTAGATGCTGGAGAACTGCACGCCCTGGACGAGCACACCCGCCACCGCCAGGTGCAGCAGCAGGCGCCCGCGGGGCAGGCGCTCCCGGCGGATTCCGGCGATCGCCAGCAGTACCAGCCCGGCGATCGCGAACCGTAAGGTCGCGAAGGTGTACGGCGCGGCGTGCCGCAGGCCGAGCTTGCCGGAGATGAATCCGGAGCTCCAGACCACCACGAGCGCCACACGCGGGGCCGCGCCGGTCCCCCGGCCCCGCCGCTCGTCGGTCCCCACGGGCGGGCCTGCGTCCGGGACGGCTTCGCGCGCGGCGCCCTCGAGCGGCGGGTCGGCATCGTCATCTCCGAGCTCCTCTGGATCTCCTCGATTGTTCGATATAGAGCACCGTAGAGCAGAATATCGCTCACGTCGAGACGGGCAGGCCCTGCGGCGACATCCCGGGACCGAAACGCCGACTGCCCCACGGGCCGCTGTCCGTGGGGCAGTTGGCGAGCAGGCGGCGACGCCCGGAAGTCAGTAGAGGCTGGAGAAGAGGACCCCCACCAGCTGGGCCGGCTCGTCCGTCTCGTTGCGGAAGCTGTGCGGATGGCCGGCCGAGAACTGGATGCTGTCGCCCGCTCCCAGCACGTGGTCCACCCCGTTGTAACGGACCACCAGCTCACCCCGGGTGACGGTGATCAGATCGGACCCCTCGTGCTGGAGGTCCTCGCCGAGACCGCTGTGCGGCGCGAAGTCACCGGTGACCACCTGGTAGCCGAGCTCCGGGGAGCGCACCACCCGGTAGACCACCCCCGGGGCCCGCTGGAGCTCCTCCTGCCCCTCCCGGGGGAACAGCGCGGGGGTCGCCCGCCCCCGGGAGAAGCCCAGGAAGGAACCGACGTCGTGGCCGAACACCCGGGCGAGCCGGCCGAGCCGCTCCAGCGCGATGTCGGTCTCCCCGCGCTCCAGCGAAGCCAGGAAGGAGACCGACAGCCCGCACTCGGCGGCCACCTGCCGCAGCGACATGCCGCGCTGGGTGCGCAGCCGCTGCAGCACCTCGCCGGGGCGCGGGAAGCCCAGCTCCGGATCGCGGGGTCCGGGAGCGCCGGTGGAGGGTGCCGAATCAGCCATGATCGCATCCTAGGCGCCGCAGACCTGCCCACCAATGCCCGTACGCGCCGCTCCCGGCCCTCGTCCGACGCGGCCCCGGAACCCGCCCCCCACGCCTCCCGCGCCTCCCCCGCCGTCCGCGGCTTCGGCGCCCGGGCGGCCGCGTGCCGCACCGTCTCCTGCTGAGGCCGGGCTTCCGCTCCCGACCCCTGGTTTGTGTCAGCATCCTTGACATAACCTCGGGCGCATGACCGACCGCGTAGTCCCCGAGCCGCAACGGCGGCGGCGGCGCCCCACCAAGCAGGGTGTGGTGCTGTCCGCCGAGCTGATCGTCGACACCGCGATCCGGCTGATCGGCCGGCACGGCGCCGAGGCGCTCACGGTGCGGCGGCTGGGCGCCGCGCTCGGGGCCGACCCGAGCGCGGTCTACCGCTACTTCCACAGCACCGACGACCTGCTGCTCGCCGTCGCCGACGAGCTGATCGGCCGGGCCCAGCACGACTGGCGGCCCACCGGCGACTGGCGCGCCGACCTGCGTGCCATCGGCCTGCGCATCCACGCCAGCTACCTGGCCCACCCGCAGGCCGCCATCCTCGCCGCCCACCGCACCACCGGCCGCGCCCACGAGATCGCCGCCGTCGAGGCGATCCTCGGCGTCCTGCGCACGGCGGGCTTCCCGGACCCGGAGGCCGTCCGGATCTACCACGCCTTCGTCGACCAGAGCCTCGGCTTCGCCGCCCTGGACGCCGCCACCCTCGCCCTGCCGTCCGCCGCCCAGAACGCCGACCTCGAGGTCTGGCAGGCCTCCTACGCCCGGCTCGACGCCGCCGAGCACCCCCACATCGCGGCCACCGCCCACCTGCTCACCGCCGACATGCGCCGCAGCGGCTACCCGTACGCCCTGGACCTGCTGCTGGACGCCGCCGAGGCCCGGCTGCGGGCGGCCGGGGGCTGAACCACCGATCCGGGGAACGCGAGGGCCGCCGGTGGTGGGCCCCCGTGCGCCCACCACCGGCGGCCTTCGTCCGGCCCCTGCCGCGGTCAGTCCGCCGCGTGCACCAGCTCCCCGCCGACGTAGGTGCGCTCCACCCGGGCCTGCGCGATCTCCTCCGGCGGCCCGGTGAGGATGTCCCGGTCGAGCACCACCAGGTCCGCGAGCCGCCCAACGGCCAGCACCCCGGCGTCGTCGTGCCCGTTGAGGTACGCGCTGCCGGCCGTGTACGCGGCGATGGCCGAGCCCAGGTCGAGCCGCTGCTCGGGCAGGAAGACCCGCCCGTCGGTGGCCTCCGGCTCCATCCGGTTGACCGCCACGTGCAGCCCCGCCAGTGGGTCCGGGCTGCTCACCGGCCAGTCGCTGCCCGCCGCGAGGGTGGCGCCGGCCCGCTGGAGGGAGCCGAACGGGTACTGCCAGGCGGCCCGCTCCGGCCCGAGGAACGGGATGGTCAGCTCGTCCATCTGCGGCTCGTGCGCGGCCCAGAGCGGCTGGATGTTGGCGACGGCGCCGAGCCGGGCGAAGCGCGGGAGGTCGTCCGGGTGGACCACCTGGAGGTGGGCGAGGTGGTGCCGGGCGCCGCGCCGCCCGTTGGCGGTGCGGGCGGCTTCGATCGCGTCCAGCGCCTCGCGCACGGCCCGGTCGCCGAGCGCGTGGAAGTGCACCTGGAAGTCGAGCGCGTCCAGTGCGGTGACGTACCCGCGCAGGGCCTCCGGGTCGACGAAGCTGAGGCCTGAGTTGGCGGTGGCGCAGCCGCAGCCGTCCAGGTACGGGCTGGTCATCGCGGCGGTGAAGTTCTCCGCGATGCCGTCCTGCATGATCTTCACCGAGCCGGCCCGGAACCGTCCGTGGGCCAGTTCCCCGCGCCGCCGCACCAGGTCGGGGATCTGGTCGGCGCCGCGGTCCCGGTCCCACCAGAGCGCGCCGGTCACCCGGGCGGTGAGCGCGCCGGAGCGGGCGGCGGCCAGGTAGGCGTCGGACGGGTCCGGCTGGCCGTTGAACTCGCCGAGCAGCGCGTCCTGCCAGCCGGTGATGCCGAGCGAGTGCAGCAGCCGCTGGGCGCGCAGCAGTCCGGACAGCCGGTCGGCGGCGGTGGCGGGCGGCAGCAGCCGGGCGACCAGGGCGGTGGCGCCCTCCTGGAGGGTGCCACCGGGGGTGCCGTCGGCCTCGCGCTCGATCCGCCCGTCGGCCGGGTCGGGGGTGTCGGCGGTGAGCCCGGCGAGTTCCAGCGCCCGGGTGTTGGCCCAGGCGCCGTGGTGGTCCCGGTTGGTGAGGTACACCGGCCGGTCGGGGACGACGGAGTCGAGCAGCTGCCGGGTGGGCAGGCCGCCTTCGAAGCTCTCCATCGACCACCCGCTGCCGGTGATCCACTCCTGGTCCGGGTGGGCCTCGGCGTACGCCCGGATCCGCTCCAGGTAGTCGGCGACGCCGACCGTCCCGGTGAGGTCGCAGGAGGCCAGCTCGGCGCCGCCGAACACGGCGTGGATGTGCGCGTCCTGGAAGCCGGGCAGCAGCAGCTTGCCGGTGAGGTCGACGACCTCGGTCCGCGGCCCGATCAGCTCCCGGACCTCGTCGTGCCCGACGGCGGCGATCCGCTCGCCGACGACCGCCAGCCCGCTCGCCCGGGTGCGGGCCGCGTCGCCGGTGTGGACGGGGCCGTGGGTGAAGACCAGATCGGCCTGGGTCATGGGTGGTGCTCCGTTCTCGCGTGGTCGTGCCTGGTCGTACGTCGTACGGGCGGCTACCCGGCCGCCGTGTCCTCCCGCAGGAAGTACGGCGAGCGCCGCCGCCAGCGGGCCCAGGCCGCCGCCGGCAGCCCGCTGACGATCATCATGATCACCACGGACAGCTCGAACCAACCGTTGTCGGCGGCGAGTTCGAAGTGGTCCGTGGAGTCGTAGAAGGTCCAGGCGAGGTAGCCGCCGACGGCGAGCAGCGCCGCCGCGCCCAGCAGCGGCCCGACCACCGCGCGCAGCCCCTCCAGCGGGGCGGTGCGCAGCAGGTGGCGGAACCGGACGGCGGCCGCGACGGCGGTCAGCGCGTAGTAGAGGGCGACGACGATGCCGATCGCGTTGACCGCGGCCGAGATCAGGTCGTTGACGGTCGGGATGGCGATGGAGGCCAGCGCCAGGGCGACGGCGACGCCGGTGATCAGCAGGGTGCCGACGGCGGGCGTGGCGTGCCGGGGGTGCAGGCGGGTCCAGACCGGGCCGAGCACCCGGTCGCGCCCCATCGCGTACATCCCGCGCGCGGTCGGGATCACCGAGGACTGCAGCGAGGCCACCGCGGAGAACATCAGCGCGATCAACGGCAGTGCGGCCAGCGGCTGTTCGGCCAGCTTCGTGCCGAAGTAGGTCAGCCCGTGGGCGCCGTTGTCGGCCAGCTCGTCGATCGGCAGGACCCGCTGGAAGGCGGTGCCGGCGAGCAGGAACAGCGCCAGCATCACCACCAGGGCCAGCAGGCCGCCCCGGGAGGCGTCCCGCGGGTCGCGCACCTCCTCGCCGACGCTGAACACCGACTCGAAGCCCCAGTAGCAGAACACCGCCAGCACCATGCCCTGGGCGACGGCGTCGAAGGAGGGGATGTCGAAGGGGTTGAACCACTGGAGCGAGAACGGCTGGTCGCCGGCGAACAGCCCGTAGCCGCAGAAGCCGAGCAGGACGGCGTACTCGAAGACCAGCAGCGCCTTCTGCAGCCGGGCCGCCAGGTCCAGTCCGCGCACCGCGACCAGCGCGGCGCCCACCAGCACCACCAGGCCGATCAGGGTGCACTGGACGGTGGAGTCGGCGTCGAGCCGCAGCCCGGCCACGCTGCGGACGTGGGCCTGGTCGAGCAGCTGGACGATCGAGGAGCCGGTGACGGTCGTGGTGTACGCCATGAAGACGACGGTCCCCACGGTGTTCACCCACCCGGTGAGGAAGCCCAGCCACGGGCTGAGGGTGCGCCCGACCCACCGGTAGCTGCTGCCCGCGTCCGGCTCGACGGCGTTCAGCCGCCCGTACCCGCCGGCGATGGCGAGCACCGGCAGGAAGGCCAGCAGCATGATCGCCGGAAGGTGCAGGCCGACCACCCCGGCCATCAGGCCCAGGCCGATCCCGATGCTGCTGGTGGCGGCCGTGCTGGAGGCGGCGATCGCCGCCCCGTCCAGCAGGCCGAGCGACTTGTGCATCGCGACGTGCGTTCCTGCCGCGTCCGCTCTCGGACCGCCGCCCGTGTCCTTCACCGTCGATGCCAACGGATCACCGCCTTGGTCGTGGGGTGCGCGTGTGGGGGAAGCTCCCGTACCGGTCGTGGGGGGTGACGCGGGCCGGAAGTGCGAGCCATGAAACCGGCGGCGCCGCCACACGTCAATGCCGTTGTCATAAGGCGGCGCGCACCACCGAAAGCGCCACCGCCGGCCCCGTGGCGGGTCCGGCGGTGGTCATGCTCCGCTCGACGCGTTGTCGGTGTCCGGAGCCAGAATGGGATCATGCCCTCCCTGGAGACCACTCCGAAGATCCGCGCCCGGATGAGCAAGCAGCGCAGTCACGACACCGGTATCGAGGTCACCCTCCGCAGGACCCTGCACGCCGCGGGGCTCCGCTACCGTGTCCACCGCAAACCGCTCAAGGGCGTACGCCGTGAGGCCGATGTGCTCTTCGGCCCCGCGCGCGTCGCGGTCTTCGTCGATGGCTGCTTCTGGCACGGCTGCCCCGAGCACGCGACATGGCCGAAGAACAACGCCGACTTCTGGCGCGAGAAGATCGAGAAGAACCGCTCTCGGGACGTCGACACGGACGCCCGCCTCGCCGAGGCCGGCTGGCTGTCCGTCCGCGTCTGGGAACACGAGAACGCCGCCGAGGCCGCCGAGCGGATCGTAGCTCTGGTGCACGAACGGCGGGCGGGCAGCGTGCGGAAGACGGCACCGGGGCCGACCGAGTACATCACACCGCCCGCCGCCGGCTAGACTCTGGCCACATGACCAGCTCGGACGCATCCGCTTCATTTCTCGCGAAACCATATGTTCTGGACCTTTTCGCCGGTCCGGGCGGTCTCGACGTGGCCGCACACCTGCTCGGTGTGCGTTCCCTCGGCATCGAGTGGGACAAGGACGCCTGTGAGACGCGTTACGCGGCCGGCCTCGAGACGTTGCACGCGGATGTCAGCCAGGTCCGGCGGGAGCGGTTCCAGGACTTGCCCAAGGAGCTGAACGTGCTCGCGGGTGGCCCGCCTTGCCAGACGTACTCGGTCGCCGGCAACGGCGCCGGGCGCGAGGCCCTGGCCAAGGTCGAGGAGGTCATCCACGCGCTGCTGGACCGGGTGTCCGACGAGGAGATCGACAGGCGCTTGGCGGAGCTGGGCGACGACAACAGGACTGCCCTGGTCCTGGAACCCCTTCGATACGCGATCAAGGCCCTCTACTGCCGGAACCGTGAGGGACGGCCGTTCGACGTGATCGTCCTGGAACAGGTCCCGCAGGTCAAGGCCCTGTGGCAGGCCTACAAGAAGGTGCTGGAAGCAGGCCTGCCCGGTCCGGACGGGACGGAGGTGAAGTACCAGGTCGCGGAGATCGCGACGCTTCGCACCGAGGAGTACGGCGTCCCTCAGACCCGCCGTCGCACGATCCTCGTCGCCAGGCTGGCCGCGCACGGCTCCCCACGACTCCCCCGTCCGACTCACCATGCGTACAACCCGCACAACCCGATCCAGGGAGGGCCCCAGGACGAGAAGGCAGTCGCCGGAGAGAAGCAGATCGCGCTTCCGGTGGCGGGAGGCGAGCCGCCGCTCAGGCCTTGGGTTCCCATGTGGGACGTCCTGCGGGCGACAGAACGGATGCCCGAGGGCCGGAAGACGCCTTTCGAGATCAAGTCCAACTACGGCACCGGAGGCGATCCCGAGAAGCGCGGCATCCGCACGTACCGGCAGCCCTCGTTCACGGTCACCGGCAAAGCCTCCCGCAACGTCGTCCAGACTCCGGGCGGTCGCGCCCCTCACGACCCGGATCGGATGACCATCCGGGAGGCCGGCATCCTCCAGACCTTCCCGCCCAACTACCCCTGGGACGGCGGAGACCAGTCCCAGCAGGTGGGCAATGCCGTGCCGCCGCTGTTCGGCATGCACGTGCTGGCGGCGGCACTGGGAATTCCGCATTTTCAGGAGGAGAAGGTACTGGCGGACTGGGAAGTCGCCTCCGTCGAGGACCGCATCACCCTGCGCAAGTCGGGCTGCGACGACCCGGACGGAAAGGGATGCGGTCCCGACTGCCCGAAGAAGATCAGGCCGACGTCCAAGCGTCAGGCATCCGCATCGACCTCCGCCGCTGCCACGTCCCGCCCCCGGACCGGTGCGTCCGCGAAGAGGTCGGCGAAGTAGTCCACCAACACGCTCACGGACAGCTCCGGCGCGGGTTCCTCAGCGGGGCCCGCCGGGAGCGCGTTCCGTGACACCTGGCGGGCGGTCTCGGCCTCGTCGATCCAGTCCAGCAACGGGCGAGGGTCGCGATCGGGGTGGTCGGGTGCGATCACGTCGTACATCAGGGTCGCCGCGGAGGCGTTGACGGCCCCGGCCAGGGCGTTCGCCTCGCGCCCACCGGTGACCGTTCCCTTCGCGACCAGCCGCGCGATCGCCTGCGCGGTCGGCCGGTGATTGATCACGGACATCCGTAGCGCCGTGTTCAGGATGTCCTGGTTGCCGCAGGCCGCGACCACGGGGGCGTAGTCCGCCCCGTCGCGGAAGAGTTCGGCCGCCCACCACAGCCGGGAGAAGGCCTGCTTGTGGTACGTCCCGCGAAAGCGGTCGGACGCCACCTTGGCCGGCTTGCCGTCCTTGGGTTCCGCCAGGTGCCGCCAGACCACGTAGTCCGGGGCGACGCCGAGGGCGAGGTAGTTCCAGAAGCCGGGGTCGGCCGCCTCGCGGCGGGTGAGTCGGAGCACGGCGTGGAGGCGGGGAGCCAGCCAGGCGTCGGCCTGGGTGACCTTGAGCCCGCCGGCCCGGCAGTAGGCCATGGCGTCATCGACCAGGTCGCGGACGGGTTGCAGTTCGCCGCGTCGGTCGGCGTGCGGGAGCGGTTCGGTGACCTGGTTGAGCTTGATGCTCGGCACGCTCTCACGACCGGTGAGCAGGCCCTCGGTGACGAACTCCGTCGCCTCGGCGCCGGGCAGCAGGGCGAGCCGCCCCGGGAGGTGGTCGGGCCGGTCGGTCATGCGTCGTCCCCCTGCGTGAGGCGTTCCAGGTCGTGGATGGTGGCGGAGAGCGTCCGGGGGACGCCTGCCCGCCGGGAGGCGGCGTAGTGGATCCGGGATTGGAGTTCCCCCCAACCGGCGGCGGTCGCCCCGGTGCGAGCCCTGTGGACCGCCCGCAGGGCGGCCTCCGGCTCACGGTCGGCGTACACGTCCGGGAGCATCTCCCGGAGCACCTCGCCCTGCCAGCCGTGCGGGAAGACCGGGGTGCCGTCCTCCTCGACCTCCAGGTCGCCGACGGCGGAGTGGAAGACCGCCGTCCAGACCTCGGAGCACATCTGGGCGAGCAGGAGCTCCCGGACGGTCTTCTCCGGGCCGCTTCCGCCGTCGGCGCCGATCAGGTCGCCGAGCCCGTCGAAGTCGGAGTTGACGCGCACGAGCGGGATGCGGCCGGTGGTGTCGACCAGCCACGGCGAGTCCTTGAACTGCTGGAGCCGACTCGCTCCGGACCCGAACTTGAGCATCTTGACGTCGAGTTCACGGGCGAGCGACGGAACGGCCTCGATCACGTCGACGAACCACTCCACGTCGGAGGTGGCGATCACCCGGCCGGGCACGCCGTCCACGGTGGCCACCACGTGCACAGTGAGCGAGGAACGATCGAGGAGGTCGCACCGGTACAGGTAGAGCTCGGCCGTCCGCGCGCGACCGTCCTCGGAGACCGGGGAGAACTCCGTCGTCGTACGGGTGTTGGTGGCACGCTCGGCGAGAACCGCGACGACCTTGACGTTCTGCCAGGGCCCGGACGGGTCCACGGCCTTCGCCGGGAGTTCGACGGACAGGCGGAGCCGGGCCTGGGTCCAGTCGGGGCGGTCCTCGTCCGGCCCGAGGGCGACGACGCGTTCGATGGTGGAGAGGTACTTGCTCTCCAGATCCTCCCAGGGCTCGCCCTCGGCCTTGAGCTGGGCGCTGTCGACGCGCCAGGACACGGTTCCGGTGAATCGTCGGTAGGGGTAGACCTTCACGCCTGCTCCTCCTTTCCGCTGCGGAGTTCGACGACGAGTCCGGTGAGTTGGGCCCGGACCGGGTGGCGGGAGACGTCGGTGACGCCTCGGAAAACGGCCTTGCGGCTGCCCGGTGACAGGTGCAGGGATCCGTCGACCACCTCGCAGCCGGTGACGGCGACGAGCTCCTTCCACGGCGCGGCCGGCCGCGGGCCGGAGCGCACGTCGAACTTGGCGACCGGCGTGACCGGACGGCCCGAATCCGCTCCGGACGGGATCCGGAGGTCCACGGTGACCGACCAGGCCCCCGTCTCGTCGATCACCGCATCCACGTTGTCCAGTTCGGGCAGGGCCGCGGCGGCCGCCTGACGCGGCCGCTTCTTCGTCGCGCCGCCGACCTTGAGCCGACCGGCGATCTTGGCTTCTCCCCCGTTGCGGCGCTTGGCCTTGGGAATGGCGACGAGGTCACGCACGGCGGCGTTCACCTCGGTGGTCAGGTTGTTGATGCGCCGGTAGGCGGAGGGGGAGTAGGAGAGCCGCAGCTCCTCCGTCTGCCCCCACTTGTTGTGCTCCGGCGGCTCGGAGGCCCGGAGGAACTCCTCGGCAGCCTCGGCGCCGAGCGCGTCCGGGCCCGCCGCGCGGCCGGTGAGGAGGACGGCCTGAAAAGGGTTGGTGCCGATCGGCATATTGGGAACGGCACTGTCCTTGACCGTCATACGGTTGCCCCGCATGGAGACCACGCGGTTGGAGCGACCGTCGGCGTCCTCGGCGTCGGTGACCAGGACCACGGCCTCGTGCGGCACGAAACCATGTGCCGGGCCGCCGCCGTGGAGCGGAACCTTGAGCGTCACGGTGGCCCGGGCGACCTGACCGCGTCCGGTGAGACGGTCGACGGTGGCGCCCTCCAGGAAGGCCCGCAGCGCACGGGTCCGGGCGGGCTGGGCCGCGGCCGGGTCCACGTGCTCCTCTCGAATGAGTTCTTCGCCGTTGCGATAGGTACGGACGGACGCCTCCAGGTGCGGCCTGTGCTCACCGCCGCCGGTCATCGCGGCCCAGAAGTTGCGACCGAGCGCGTCGACCAGTCGGGCGTGCATGCGGTGGATGGAGTCGTCGTCCTCGGTGGTCTCCTCCTCGTCCACGGCACCGTTGACGGCCGAAAGGCTGGCCACGTCGTGGGCGCCGACGATGAGGAACGACGTGCCGGGGGCCCCGCTCTCACGGGTGAGATGGAGATTCTCCACGGTCTCTTCGTCCGCCCACCAGGAACGGACCACTTCCGCGGCCCCGTTGACCGGGTCGGCACGTCCGAACCAGGCCGGGCCGGCGCACGCCCGACCGTCGACCTCGCGCCAGGGCAGGTCGAGTCGGCCGATGAGCCGTCGCTCGGTGCGCCCCTCGTGTGGTTCGGAGAGGGTCGAGTTGATCAGCACCAGGCCGAGTCGGCTGGTCGCCCACAGTGTGGCCTTGCCCAGACCGTAGGAACCACCTGCGCCGAGATCCCGTTTGTGGCTGTCGAGTTGACGACGGACCACGGCGGCGAAGAGCCCGTCCGCGTAGTCATCACCGGTCAGGCCGGTGGCGTTGTAGTCGTCGACCCGGAGCAGCACCAGGCGGTCGTTCTGGTACATGTCGCGCAGCCCGGCCGCGATCGTGCGCGACACCTTGCTCTGCTTCCCGCCGTCGGCGGTGAGCGCCTCGTAGTGCGGAGACAGGCGATCCCATCGGATGGCCTCGCGGAACCGGGCGAGAGTCTCCCCGGTGAGCTCGTGCAGGGTGTAGCGTACGCGGACCGGCTCGGCCGGATCGAGGCGGGCGTCGAGACTGTTCTGGGTGGCTTCGCGGGCGAGTACCGATACATCCGCCTCGAAGGCGAAGGCGGCGGCGTTGCCGTACTCCCGGCCGCCGTCGGGGTGGGCCGGCCGGTGGTACCAGTCGACGGGCAGACCGAGTTGGGCGTCGGCGCTGCGGGTGTGGATGGTCTCCAGGTCGGTGTTGAGCACTTCGGCGATGCGCCGGACGGTGTCGTCCCGGGGCACGGAGCGTCCCACGATCCAAGCCGAGACGGCGGCCCGGGTCACTTCCAGGTCGATCGCCAGATCGGTCTGGCTCTTCCCTGCATTCCTGAGCTGGCGCGCCAGCCAGGGGCCGAACTCCTCAGCCGCCTTCACGTCCCACCTGCTTCCGCATGGCCTGTTTCACGAGGTGAGAGCCACGATAGCACGCACGGTTGACAGGGTCACCATCTTGTCAACAAACCCTTGACAGGCGCCGGCTTCAATGCGGGAAGGCATTGGACGCAATCGAGAAAAAGGAATCGAGAGCCCTCGCCCTCTTGTCCGAATTAACCCGATGGCCCCTTATGACCACAGTTGCAGGACGCCGGAGCCGCGGGTAAGGTCGTTGCCAATTCCACGGCAGGAGCCGCGGAAGGAAGCCCTGGCACGGGGTGTGGTACATCTTTTTCCTGGGGGGGAATACTCTACGGCTGCCTCCGGAATTCCTTCGCGGATTCCGTGGATCCTCGCGCGGCCCGTTCTCCTCCTGCACCAGTTCGCACCATCCCGTCGTGCAATCCCACGAATGCGAAAGCGCAGGTACCGCGGTGTCCCCGAAGCACTCCCCGAACCACCACATGCGTTCCATCGTCTCCACCTGCGACGCGCTCGCCGACGACCCGCAGGCCCTGGGCGTGTACCTCTACCTGCACGACCTGACCCCCGACATGGTCGCCATCTACCGGAACGCCATCCGTGACACCGAGGCCCAGGCTCGCCGCCCGCGCCGGAACCCCGGCCAGTGTCAGCGCATCACCGGCCGCACTCGCAGCTACATCGTCACGGTCACCGTTCACCGCACCCACTGACGGAACGTCCGACAGTCCTCGCGCCCACCTTTCCTCCGCACCCGAAGTGGAACCATTCGTGGCCGACCCGCAGTCCCCCGTGATCCGCACCGTCGTCGAGCAGTCCCTCCGTGTCCTGGAGACCTATGCCGTCGACCCGGGCCTGATCCCCGAACACGCCAACGGCGAACGCCGCATCACCCAGGGCGGGTACGGCGACCGGCAGCTCTTCGAACTCGTCCAGAACGCGGCCGACGAGCTGCGCGACGAGCCCGGCGGCCGGATCCACGTCGTCCTCACCGGCACCCATCTGTACTGCGCCAACCAGGGCGACCCGGTGACGCCCGACGGCGCGGAGACCATCCTGCGCATGAGCACGTCCCGCAAGCGCGGCGGGCAGATCGGCCGGTTCGGTGTGGGGGTGAAGTCGGTCCTGGTGGTGACCGACGCGCCCGAATTCTTCAGCCGCGAGGGCAGCTTCGGCTTCGACCGGGCCTGGTCGTTCGAGCTGATCCGCAACGTGCCCGGGGTGCGCGAGCGGTTCGGCGCGGAGTTCGAGGCACCCGTACTGCGCATGGCCCGCGAGCTGGACATGGCGGCCGAGCGCCTCAAGGACCAGGTGCTGGACGAACTGCTGGCGTGGGCCACCACGGTGGTCCGTCTCCCGCTGCTGCCCGGCGCCGCCGATCGGCTGGGCAAGGACATGCACGGCCACCAGGGCACCGCCGGTCACGACACCCGCGAGGAATTCCCGTCCGGCTTCCACCTGTTCTCCCCGCACGTGGGCCAGGTGGTCCTGGAGGACCGCCGGCCCCGCCCGATCGCGCGCCGGGCCCTCCAGGCCGAGCGGGTCGGCAACCTGCACACGATCCAGGAGGAACGGGTCGGCAAGCCGCCGGCGACCTCGCAGTGGCGGGTCTTCACCCGCACCCACGAACCGACCGAGGTCGCCCGACGCGACGCGGGCGAGCTGCACGACCGGCTGACCGTCGACCTGGCCTGGGCGGTCCCGGCCTACAACACGGACGAGCGGACCGGCCTGCTCGGCTACGCCGACGCCAAGGGGCGGGGCCGGTTCTGGTCGTTCTTCCCGACCAAGTACGAGATGACCCTCAGCGGCATCCTGAACGGGGCGTGGAAGACCAACGAGGACCGGCAGAACCTGCTGGACTCCTCGCCGTTCAACGTCGAGATGATCCGGACCGCCGCCGGCCTGGTGGTCGACTCGCTGCCCGAACTCGCGCCGGCGGAGGACCCCGGCGCGTACCTCCCGCTGCTGCCGGGCCGTTCCAAGGGCGTGGAGACGATCAGTTGGGCCGACCGGCTGCTCACCGAGCAGATCTGGGCCACCACCGCGGTGCGGCCGTCGCTGCCCGACCAGGACGGTGTCCTGCGCGTCCCCGGCAGCCTGAACATCCACCCGGACCTGGGGAAGGACGGCACCGCGGTCAACCGCTGGCTTCGGTCCTGGCACGCGTACCCCGGGCGCCCTCGCGACTGGGTGCACCCCTCGGCCGAGGCCACCGACCTGCGCACGGGCAAGGTCCAGCACATCCTGGCCGCCGCCCGCCGGCAGCGGGCCTCGATCGTCGAGTGGCTCGAGGCGCTGGTCTCCGACGGCACGGCCGAGGCTTCGGCGACGGCCGTCCGGATCGTCGCCGACATGATCGCTTCGAACGCCGGCTGCGCCGCGGAGGCCCGCACGGCCAGGATCGTGCTCACCGAGGAGAACGGCCTGGTCGCCCCTCGGGGAAGCGTGGTGTACCGCCGCACCGAGGAGGACGGCCTGCGGGAGTCGCTGGTCTACGTGGACCGCGCCCTGTCCGACGACCCGTCGCTGCACTCCGCCCTCACCGCCCTCGGCATCCAGGAAGCCGACGTCCGGGGGCGCTTCGTGAGCGTCCTCGACCAGGGCTTCGGCTCGTACGGCCCGCAGGAGTGGAACCGGTTCTGGGAGCTCTTCCACCGGGCGGGTGCCTCCGTGGTGGGCCATGAGGTGACCACTCGGGTGGACGCGCCCCTGGAGACGCTGATGGTGCGGACGGCGGACGGCCGCTTCCACACCATGCGCGACTGCATGCTGCCCGGTGTCGTCGTCACCGCGGAGAGCGACCCCGAGATCGCGGTGGACATGCGCTTCCACTCCGACGACGCGGGATTCTTCCGCGAGTTGGGCCTGCGGGACCGCCCGACCGGCAAGCACAGGCCCGAGGAGGAGCCCTGGTTCGAGGAGTACCGGGCCGCCGCGCACGCGGCGTACTGCCGCACGCTCGACGACCGGGCGAGTCGGCCGACCCTGGCCAGGATCAGGATCGACGGTTCGCCCGTCGGTGGGCCCCTGCACCTGCTGCCCCGGCTCTCGGAGCCGGCCCGCGCGGCCTTCGTCCGGGCGCTGCCGGAGGACGCGCTGGTCGAGCACTGGACCCTGCAGATCGGGGCCCAGGTCGACTCCCGTCGATCGGTGCAGTCCCCCATCCGGTGGATGATCTCCCGGCACGGTCTGATCGAGACGTCCCAGGGCCTCAGGCCCCTCAAGGAAGCCGTGGGACCGCAGCTCGGCGGCTACCGTGATGTGCTCCCGGTGGCGTCGATCAGCGAGGAGAAGTCCCGGAAGCTCGGGCTCGCGGACAGCGTCGAGAAGGTCCGTACGAAGCAGTGGGAGCAGCTCCTGGAGAAGCTCCAGGAGAGCGAGGACGACACCTTCGTCGGTTCCACCTACGCCCTGCTGACCCGGTTGGAGATCCCCTTCCCCGAGGACTCGCTGACCCGCTGCCGGATCGGCGACGCCTGGGACACCCGGGCGGACGGCGAG
The DNA here is from genome assembly GCF_053598475.1 of Kitasatospora sp. NPDC001119. Lineage (NCBI taxonomy): Bacteria > Bacillati > Actinomycetota > Actinomycetes > Kitasatosporales > Streptomycetaceae > Kitasatospora > Kitasatospora sp. NPDC001119. The sequence goes on along the minus strand of NZ_JBSFKI010000013.1, from coordinate 56,585 downwards.
ATCGCCGTCGCCGCGGACCCGGAGGAGTACCGCTCCTTGCAGGCCGAGCGGGTGCCCGCGCTGCTGATGCCGGACCAGGAGTCCGCCGACCTCATGGTCGAGCAGTGGGGCATGCTGCGCCACGACGACGTCGTCAGCCGGGAGACCCGGCACGAGTCGAGCGTGGAGCCGGTTCCGCTGGACGAGGAGTTCCCGACGCTGCGGCAGAAGATGGGCGGCTCGGTCGGCACCTACTCGCTGCTGCGCTGCTCCACGCTGGAGGAGGTCGTCCGTACCCCGCACGGTGCCCGGGCGAAGTCCCTGGCGAGCGCCCGCCAGGGCAACGTGATCAAGGTCGTGGACTCGCTGGACCGGCTGGGCACGCTCCGGGCCGTGGACCGCGAGTTGGGTCTGCGGATGGGAGAGGCCGGCTGCCGGGCGCTCCTGGAGGCGCAGGTCCGTCAGGAGCAGGACGAGAAGGTGCGTTCCTCGCTCAAGGCGATCCGCGAGGCCGAGGACGTGACGGCCAAGCTGGAACTGCTGATCGGTGCAGAGGCCCTGCGCGACCGGCTCCCCTCAGGACTCATGGACGCCGAGCGCCAGGATCCGGACGGGCCGGAGCCCACCGGTCGCCGGATCGCGCAGATGGCGTTCAACGCGCACGGCGACAGCGTGCTCAAGACCCATGCGCGCGACATCCAGGAACGCTTCCCGAGCGCCCCGTCCTCCTACACCGGGGGCCCGGCGGCGGTCTCCTTCGTCGCCGATCTCGGCCTGCCCGCGCCCTTTGCCGGATACCGGGCCCCGGCCCTCGAACAGAGCCTGACCGTGGACGGCCCCCGGGACTTCCCCCGCCTGCACGAGTACCAGGAACGTCTCGCCCTCAACATCTTCGAGATGCTGGACCGACTCGCCCCGCAGCGCGCCATGCTCTCCCTGCCCACCGGCGCCGGCAAGACGCGGGTCACCGCCGAAGCCGTCATCCGTTGGGTCAAGCAGGCCGGTGAGCTGAACGGTCCGATCCTGTGGATCGCCCAGACCGAGGAACTGTGCGAACAGGCCGTACAGAGCTGGCAGTTCGTCTGGAGCAAGGCCGGCGCGCAGGAGCGGCTGACGATCAACCGGCTGTGGACCTCGAACGAGGCCGCCCCGGTCACCGACGGGCCGCAGCTCGTGGTGGCCACCGACGCCAAGCTGCGGGTGTGCCTCGACACCGACCGCTACGCCTGGCTGCGGGCCGCCGCCCTGGTGGTGGTGGACGAGGCGCACGTGGCCACCAGCCCGAGCTACACCGAGATCCTGAGCCTGCTCGGCCTGACCCAGCACCGGACGGATCGGCACCTCCTCGGTCTCACCGCCACCCCGTTCCGCGGCCACAACGAGGAGGAGACCCGCCGGCTGGTCAACAGGTTCGGCACCCGTCGGCTGGACGAGGGCGTCTTCCCCTCCGACGACGCCTACGGCCACCTCCAGGAGATCGGTGTACTGGCACACGTCGAGCACAAGGAGCTGACCGGCGGCACCATCGAGCTGTCGCGCCAGGAGCGGGAGAGCGCCGAGCAGTTCAGTCTGCTGTCCAAGGCCGCCGAGCAGCGTCTGGCCGACGACCACGACCGCAGCCGCCGCATCGTCGACGAGGTCGCGGACATGGACGCGAACTGGCCGGTGCTGGTCTTCGCCACCTCCGTGGAGCACGCCAAGTACCTGGCGGCCATGCTGATGGACCGCGGGATCTCGGCTTCCTCGGTGGACGCCACCACCTCCGACAGCGACCGTCGTTCCAGGATCCGGGACTTCCGTGACGGCCGAGTACGCGTGCTCACCAACTACGGGGTGCTCACCCAGGGCTTCGACGCCCCCGCCACCCGCGCGGTCGTCGTCGCCCGGCCCGTCTACAGCCCCAACGTGTACCAGCAGATGATCGGCCGCGGTCTGCGCGGCCCCCGCAACGGCGGCAAGGACACCTGCCTCATCCTCAACGTCCGCGACAACATCCGGAACTTCGACACCGCCCTCGCCTTCACGCAGTTCGAGCACCTGTGGAGCAACCGATGACCACCCACCCCGAGGACGGCCCCGTCCTCACCGCCGAACAGCAGGCCGTCGTGGACCGGCCGTGGGACACCCGGCTGCTGGTCACCGCGGGAGCGGGGACGGGCAAGACCCACACCCTGGTGCGCCGCATGGACGCGCTCGTCGGACACACCGACCCGGACGAGGCGCTGGAGGCGTCCGAGCTGCTGGTCCTCAGCTTCTCCCGCGCCGCCGTCCGGGAACTGCGGGACCGGATCGCCCGACACGGGGAACACGCGCGACGGGTACGGGTACAGACCTTCGACTCCTGGGCCTACTCCCTGCTGCTCCAGGCGCACCCGGACGGGGAGTGGTCGGCGCTCTCGTTCGACGAACGGATCCGGGCGGCCACCGACGCGATCGAGAAGGGCGCGCTGGAGTCCCTGGAGGCAGGCCCGCCCACGCACGTGATCATCGACGAGGTGCAGGACCTGGTGGGCGCCCGCCGGGAGATGGTGGAGTCGTTGCTCGACCGGCTCCAGGACTCCTGCGGGTTCACCCTGGTCGGCGACTCCGCCCAGGCGATCTACGACTTCCAGATCGAGGACCCGGAGGAGTACGCCGATCGCGCCGACCTCTTCCTCCGCTGGGTGCGGATCTCCTATGCCGACGACCTGGAGGAGCTGCGACTGACCCGCAACTTCCGGGCCGTCACCCCCGAGGCGCGCACCGCGCTCCCGCTCGGCCCCGCCGTCCAGGCCGTCGGCAGCGCCCCCGAAGGCGCGGACGCGGCCGCCGAACGCCTCCACGAGGAGCTGCGCGAGCTGCTGCTCGATCTGCCCGACCTGGGCTCGTTCACCGACTCGTTCACGCTGGACACGCTGCGGTCGTTCCCCGGCACCTGCGCGATCCTGTGCCGCGACAACCGGCAGGCTCTGGTCGTCTCGGAGCTGCTGCACACCCAGGGCGTCCCGCACGCCCTGCGCCGCCCGCTCCGGGACCGGCCGGTGCCGTACTGGGTCGCCGAGGTGCTGCGTCGGACCGCGGCCGCCACCCTGGCCGAGGAGCGACTGCGCGACCTGCTCGCCGCGATCCCCCTGCCCGAGGAGACCGACCTCGACCGGGTGTGGCGCTCCCTGCGCCCGGCGGCACGCGGCGCCGGGCGGGGCACCCTCGACGTGGTGCGGTTGCGCCGTCTGGTGGCGGAGCGCCGGTTCCCGGACGAGTTGGCCGATCCGGAACCGGCCCGGCTCGTGGTGTCCACGGTGCACCGCTCCAAGGGCCTGGAGTTCGACCGGGTGATCGTGCTCAACCCGCCGACCGTCGCCGAACTGCGTCGCCGCACCGAGGCACCGGACGTTCCCGCCGAGGCCCGCGCGCTCTACGTGGCGATGACCCGGGCGCGGGAGGACCTGTACCGGGTCGCCCCGCCTGACACGGTGACGGTGCTCAGGCACAAGCCGACCGGCCGGCTGTACCGGGGAGTCCCGAACCAGCGTCTGCAGTGGCGGCGCGACGGCATCGAAGTGCGGGCCGGAGACGTGGACGCCCTGGAACCGGCCGACGCCGTCGGTGACGCCCCCGGCGCCCAGGCTTACCTGCTGGAGCGGGTACGGCCGGGGGACGCGGTGTCGTTCCGGCTGCGTGACGCCCTCCCCATGGGCGCCGAGCAGAGCCCTCGGTACGCCCTGCTGCACGAAGGGCGGGAGATCGGCGACGCCTCCGAGGTCTTCCGGAGTCAGTTGCACTCCGTCCTCAAGGTCGGCTCCACGTGGGAGATCCGCTGGCCCGAGGAGATCTCCGGTCTGCGCATCGACTGCCTGGAGTCGGTCGCGGGCAGTCCGGCCGCCGGGGCCAACGCGGGCCTCGGCGACCACGGGGTGTGGATCGCCCCTCGCATCAGCGGAATCGGACGGTTCCGGCACACCACCGGAACCCAGGAGGAGCAGGAATGACCATCCACGCAGGGCGGCACGCCGAGCACTACCGGGTCCGTGAGGACCTGGTGTCCCGGCTCCGCCGGGAGCTGCTGGGCCCCGACATCGGGGACTCCGCCGAGGACCGGGCCGAGGTCCTGGACCAGGACGCCCCGATCACCCGCTATCCCATCGGCGTGCTCTACCCGCGCCCGGCGGACGCCGCGGCGAGCCGTCGTCTCGAGGAGGACGACGAGGAACAGAGCGGCCTCGACGAGGAGCCCCTGCCCAGGTCGGCCGGCCTCGACGAGTCCGGCCCGTCCGTCGACCACCACGACTCCGGCGGTCGACGGCCGTCCAGTGTCGGTCTGACCTTCGCGGTCGACCCCACCGTGTGCCGGGAGATCGTGGTCTCGGCCCGTGCCGCCGTGTACGAGCCGGAGGACGCCGAAGGGCGCAAGGTCTCGGCGCGTCGCAGCGAGGCCCGCACCACCTCCGACCAGCGGGAGCACTGGCGTCGGGTGGAACTCGACCTGGCGGACGTCACGATCGACCTCGCCCTCCCGGACCGTCGTGGCGACTACTACCCGATCGACCGACCGGTCCGGCTGGACGTGCACGTCCGCCGCCCGTCGAAGGAGACCGGCACGGTCACCGTCACGGTCACCCTGGTGAACGAGCAGAGGGTCGGCGAGCGGGAGCTCCAGGACGCCTTCGCCCTGTTCCAGGCCGGGCTGACGGTCCGTGCCGCCGACGGGTCCAGTGCGTTCGTGGAACGTCCGACCGCGCTGTCCGCCGTGGACCCCGAGCTGGAGAGCAGCAGGCTGCTGCACCGGCACGCCCCCACCTTCGCCACCGGCCACGGCTGCGCGGCGGTATGGGACTGGACCCCGCCCCCGATCGGCCTCACCGACGTGGTGCAGGCGGGAGTGAGCGAGGTGCGCACCGAGTTCGTGCCCACGCACGAGGTGCTGCTCACCGACTCCAACCCGACGATCGACGCGAGTGCCCTCACCATGCTCGGCCTGGCCGAGGCCGGGGACGCCGAGGTGATCGCCGCGCTGGACGGGCTGGCCGACGGCTACGAACGGTGGATCGAGCGGAAGCGGGACGAAGCCGCCGAACTCGCCGGTACCTCGTACGAGACGGCCGCCGCCGAGCAGGTCCGCGCCTGCCGCGAGGCCCTGGAACGGATCCGGGGGGGCATCGCGCTGCTGCGCGACAAACCCGACCTGATGTGGGCGTTCCGCCTGGCCAACCGGGCGATGGCGACCCAGCGGGCCCGGGCCGCCTGGGTCAAGAGCGGCCGGATCGGCGAACCCGACCCGACGACGGCACGCTGGCGTCCGTTCCAGATCGCCTTCGTACTGCTGTGCCTGGCCGGGGTGGACGACCCGGAGCACCCCGACCGGGGCGTGTCCGACCTGCTGTGGTTCCCCACCGGTGGTGGCAAGACCGAGGCGTACCTGGGCCTGATCGCCCTGACCACCTTCCTGCGCCGCAAGCGGCTCGGACCGGCCGGCGGCGGGGTCACCGTCCTGATGCGCTACACGCTGCGCCTGCTGACCCTCCAGCAGTTCGAGCGCGCCGCCATCCTGATCTGCGCCATGGAGCGGATGCGGCTGGAGAACCCCGGGGAACTGGGCCACGAGGAGATCTCCATCGGCATGTGGGTGGGGCGCTCCGCCACGCCGAACACCCTGGAGGTGGCCTCCCGGCAGCTCGCCGCCGCCCGCTCCGGCCGGGTGCTCCAGACGGAGAATCCCGTCCAGTTGCACGCCTGTCCGTGGTGCGGGACCGCCCTGGACGCCCACCGCTACGCAGTGGACGAGGAGGCCAAGCGGATGGACGTGCGCTGCCCCGGCACGGACTGCGCGTTCTCCGACGGGCTGCCCGTGCACCTGATCGACCAGGCGGTGTACGCGGCCCGGCCCACCCTGGTGATCGCCACCGTCGACAAGTTCGCCTCGATGCCCTGGCGGGAACAGACCGCCGCCCTCTTCAACCGGGACCGTCAGGACTCCACCCCTCCGCCGGAGTTGATCGTGCAGGACGAGCTGCACCTGATCTCCGGACCGCTGGGCACCCTGACCGGCCTGTACGAGACCGCCGTCGACGTGCTCGCCGAGCGGCCCAAGGTGATCGCCTCCACCGCGACCATCCGCCGGGCCGCCGACCAGGGCAGGGCCCTGTTCTCCCGCGAGGTACGGCAGTTCCCGCCCGCTGGACTGGACGCCCGCGATTCGTGGTTCGCCGTGGAGACCCCGGCGAACGAGAAGGCGTCGCGCCGCTACGTGGGCCTGCTCACCCCCGGCACGAGCCAGTCCACCCTGCTGATCCGCACCTACGCCACGCTGCTCCACCAGGCACTGCGGACCGACGCGCGCCAGGAGGTGCGCGACGCCTACTGGACACTGGTCGGCTACTTCAACAGCCTCCGCCTGCTGTCCGCCGCCGAACTCCAGGTCCACGACGACGTCGTGGCCTATCTGGAGCACCTGGCCGAACGCGACGGGAGCGAGCCGCGGTCCGTCGGGAACTACTCCGAGCTGACCAGCCGGGTGGACGCCAGCGAGATCCCGGCCCGGCTGAAGCAGATCGAGCGCAGGCTGACGGACGGTGACACGGCGGACGTGGTGGACGTGCTGCTGGCCACCAACATGATCGCCGTCGGCGTGGACGTGGACCGACTCGGTCTGATGGCCGTCATGGGCCAGCCGCAGACCACCGCCGAGTACATCCAGGCCACCAGCCGGGTCGGCCGCGCCCACCCGGGCCTGGTCGCGGTGATGCTCAACTCGAGCCGTTCCCGGGACCGTTCGCACTACGAGAACTTCCAGCACTTCCACTCCGCGCTCTACCGCGAGGTCGAGTCCACCTCGGTGACGCCGTTCTCGGCCCGGGCCCGTGACCGTGGCCTGCACGCGGTGATCGTCGCACTGGCCCGCATCCTGATCCCGGCGGCCCGCAGGGACGAGGACGCGGGGCGGATCGACCTCTTCCACGAGGAACTGCGGGAGCGGATCCGCCCGCTGATCCTCGACCGGGTCGCGAACGTCTCCCCGGAGGAGGTCGACCACGTCGACGCGGCCTTCGAGGAGTTCGTCGGATGGTGGTACGAGGAGGCCGAAGCGAACGGCAACCTGTGCTACGAACCGAAGCGCGGGCGTTCCAACCCCTCGCTGCTCAAGCCCTACGACGACGCCCTGGAGGACGTCGAGGCGTGGGAGACCCTGTGGTCCCTGCGCGACGTCGACGCCGAGTCCGCCCTGTTCATGGAGGCATCCCGATGACCCCGCCCCCGTCCCGTCGACGGCGCACCGCCGGCTCCACGACTCCGGCCCACAACCTGCCCCGGCGCGGCGCGGTCCGTCGGGCCCAGGCCATCACCACCTACGGCGTGGGTTCGTTGGTCGCCGTGGAACAGGAGTCCTTCATCGTCTCGGGCATCGACGGCGCGGCGGACCAGTGGCCGCGCGACGAGGCCCCGGTGATCCGCGAACCCCGTCTCGCCCGGGTGCTGGGAGTGACGCACTTCCGTCTGCCGCCCGCTTCCGGTGACGGCAGTCGCGACGGCATCCGGGTGCGCCGCTTCCCCCTCTGGCACCACTGCCCCGAGTGCCACGCGCTGGACCACGTACGGAAGTTCAACTCTCCGCCCGGACGGAACGAGTGCGGCGAGTGCGGCGAGCCGCTGGTGCCCTCCCGGTTCGTGGTCGCCTGCGAGGACGGGCACATCTCCGACTTCCCGTACTGGCGGTGGCTGCATCGGGGCCGGCGCGCCGAGAGCGGCTTCTGCGGCGGTCGGATGAGCCTGACGTCCTCCGGACGCACCGCCTCGCTCCGTTCCGTCGTGATCTCCTGTTCCTGCGGCGTGCCCGAGGTGTCCATGGAGGGCTCCTTCCGGGCCGGCGCCCTCAAGGAGCTGGGGTTCGACTGTCCGGGCGATCGCCCCTGGCTGAAGGGGGCCGACAGGATCCCCTGCTCCCGGAGGCCCCGGACGCTCCAACGCGGCTCCTCCTCCGTCTGGCAGCCGGTGCTGCGCTCGGCCCTGTCCATCCCCCCGTGGAGCGACACCCGGGTGCACGCCCTGGACGAGCACTGGGACGATCTCCGCGCGTGTTCCGACCTCGCCCAGATCGAGATCCACCTGAAGTACATCTTCAAGGGGTCCACGTCCCCGGTGAGTTCCCAGCAGGTCCTGGACCTGATCTCCGCGATGGAGGCCGAGGACCCCTCCGCCGAGGACACCCCCGATCGGGACCAGGAGCAGCGCTACCGGGCCCTGCGCGACCTGGAGTACCGGCGTCTGTGTGCCGGCAACCCGGAGGAATCCGGGCACCACACCGAGCAGTTCGTCTGCGAGCCGCCGATCGGCGACGAGAAGCCCCTGACCGAGCTGGGCCTGGTCACCCCGATGCTGGTGAAGAAACTGCGCGAGGTCCGCGCCCTGAAGTCCTTCACCCGGGTCATCGATCCCGAGACCTCCGCCGAGGGCCACGAGGCGCAGTTGTCGCTCGCTCCCACCGACTGGTTGCCCGCCATGGAGGTCCACGGCGAGGGGGTGTTCCTCCGGTTCGACGAGGAGCAGGTGGACGCCTGGGCCGAACAGCCCGCCGTCGTCGACCGGGTGGCCCGTATGCGGCACCACCACCAGCGGGTCCTCACCGAACGAGCCTCCGATCCGGCCCGGGTCCCGGTCTCCCCCACCACGCCGCGCATGGCCCTGCTGCACACCTTCGCGCACGTGATGATCAACGAATGGAGTCTGGACTCGGGCTACCCGGCCGCGTCGCTGCGCGAACGGATCTACTCGGGCGACGAGATGGCCGGGGTGCTGATCTACACGGCCACCAGTGACTCGGCCGGCAGCCTCGGCGGCCTGGTCGCCCAAGGCGAGATCGACCGCCTGGCCCAGGCCGTGAGCTCGGCCGTCCACCGTGCCGAGTGGTGCTCCGCCGACCCGCTGTGCATCGAGACCGAGGTCTCCGGCGCGGGTGGCACCAATCTGGCCGCCTGTCACGCCTGCGTGATGCTCCCGGAGACCAGTTGCGAGCACAACAACGGCCTGCTCGACCGGGCCCTGCTCGTCGGCACCCCGGAGGACCCGTCGATCGGGTTCCTCGCGCACCTGCTCACCCACTGAGCACCGGGCGCCGAGGGCGGGACGGCACGGCCGGTGTCGTCCCGCCCCGGTGTCGTCCCGCCCCGGTGTCACGAGCGCCGCACGGCTCCCTTCACCGTCCGTCGCACGGTACCGGCGCCGGGTTGCCCAGCGCGGCCCGGATCGCGAGACCGAAGGCCCGGGCCACCGGGGGCGGTGACGCGTGGCCCACCTGCCGGTAGCGGTCCGTCTTGCCGCCGGCGAAGGTCCAGTCCTCGGGGAAGCCCTGCAGCCGCGCCGCCTGCTCGACCGTCAGCTTCACCATGTCCGTGCCGTCCGGTGACGGGTCCCAGAGGTCCTCGGGCCCGGGGACCTCATTGGCGACGGTGCCGCCGTTGACCCGCATGCGGGCCCAGGACCGCTTCGATCCGGTCGGCCCCAGATCCGGCCCACCGCGATTCCAGGAACCCCCGACCAGGGTCGGGGCGACCTCGTCGGCCTGTGCGGCCCAGGCCGCGGCGTGCGGCCATCCGCGGGCGGCCATCGAGACGCCCAACGCCTCCCCCACCGTCAGCGGTGGCTCGGTGTCCCGCGCCGGGGGCACGAAGTCACGCATGGAGCCCTCCTTCAGCGCCACCAGGATCCCCTGCTTGCGGTCCTGAGGCACGCCGTGCCACTTCGCGTTGACGACGAACCACTCGTACTCGTACCCGAGGTGTCGGAGTTCGGTCTCGACCTCCGAACGGATGGACTCGTACGCGGGCTTGGAGGCCAACTCGGAGAGGTTCTCGATGAGCAGGGCACGGGGCTGCACGCCGTGCAGGAGCATGACGGTCGCATCGAGCAGCCGGAGCTCCTCCGCGCTGTCCTCACGCCTCACCGCGGCGCTCGCCTTCACCCGGGGCAGACCGGCGGCCAGGAGGTCCACGTCGTAGCACTCCTGGTGCTCCTCCGGAACGAAGTCGAGGAGGTCCGTCCGGAGGACGTGCCAGTCCGGGCGGTTCGACCGCAGCGTCTCGCAGGCCACCGGACGGTTGTCGAGCAGCAACACCGGATCGAACCCGGCTTGTTCGAGACCGAGCGCGAGGCCCCCCGCACCGGCACACACGGCGAGGCAGGTCAAACGGTCGGGACGGGACGCTTCCATGATCACCATTCGTACTCGTCGGAGAACTCGGCAGCGGCCGGAGCCCTGGGTACCGACGGCCGCGTTTCTCCCTGGCGGGAGACGACGGTCAGGATACGCACGGCACGTTGTCCGAGCCCACTGCCCTACCGTGCTCACGCGCCGGGCGCGCGGGCCGGTCAGAGTTCGTCGAGGGGTTCGTCCAGGACGCCCTGGCGGGCGATGATGTAGCCGAGGTGGCCGCGGCTGCGGCTGCCGAGGAGTTCGCTGGCCTTCTGGATGTGGCTGGACACGGTGCGGGTGCTCATGCCGAGGCGGGAGGCGATGGCCTCGTCGGTGTAGCCGTTGACCATCAGGCGCAGCACGTTCTGCCGGGTGCGGGCGGTCAGCAGCCGGGGGCGGTGGTGGCCCTGCTGGTAGGTGACGGGCTCGGCGCGCTCCCACATCAGCTCGAAGATCTTGAGCAGGTACTCGACCAGCGGCGGGAGTTCGATGAGCATCGCGGCGGCCTGGCGGTCGGCGCCGGCCGGGATGAAGGCGGTGGAGCGGTCGCAGATGATCACCCGGTCGAAGACCTCGTTCAGGGTGCGCACCTGGGCGCCCTGAGCGGTGACCTGCTCGATGTAGGCCAGCGTCGGGCCGTGCGAGCGCACGGTGTGCTGGTAGAGGGTGCGTTGGCGCACGCCGCGGCCGGCCAGGGCGAGGTCGCGCGGGAGCGCGTCGCCCAGTTGCTCGGGGCCGCGGCCGCCGCCCGGCTGGGCGGTGAGCAGTTCCTCGGAGCAGGCCGCGACGGCCTTCTCCAGCGCGGGGTTGATCTCCTCGCCCGCCAGCAGCCGGATCGGCAACTTGGCGCGCCGCATGACGTCGCGGTAGGTGTGCTCGGCGGCGTGGAAGGAGGTGTGCAGCGCGGCGAGCCGCTCCTGGTGGGCCAGTACGGCGAGTTCGAGCGGCCGCGCCAGTCCGGTGGCGGCGATGTCGGGCGGGACGGGGACGAGCCGGTCACCGGAGCCGGGCAGCGGGCGCAGCAGACCCATCGCGAGCAGGCATTCGGGGGCTTCGCCGACCGCCTCCCCCTCGGCCAGCGCCGTGCGGTAGAACTCGATGCCCCGGTCGCAGAGCTGGGGTGTTCCCCTTTCCGCGCAGTTGTCCTGACTTGGGCACATCTGGGCATCCTTCCGGCTTCGGCATTGCGGTTTCACGAATGCCCGTACCGGCTACCGCCAGGCATCCGAACCGGCAAGATGGAAGTGACTGCCGTTCGAAAGCCGCCCCCCGGGCTCCGACAGCCGTGAGTGTACGCCCAAAGGGCGCGGAAATCATCGGCTGACGGTAGTCGGGCGTGCACGCAAACGGGGAGCCGGGGTCACGGTCGTGACCGTACCCGGCAGCGGTGACCGGGGGATTGCCGGCGCATCGCACCTGGCGTTCCGACGGGACGTCCGGAGCGGGCGGTCGGTGCACGGAACGGCCTACAGACGGAAGGCACCCCCAGTTGCGAGCTGATTCCGACCCGGCGGCACCGCCCGCCGCCCTCGCCGGCCTGGTGGACCAGCGCCTGGTGCGGCAGTTGGCGGAGGCCGCCGCCGCGCAGGTCGGCTCCGGCGCGGTCCGGCTGCTGGGCGACGGCGGGATTCTCCAGGCCTTCGCCAAGCAGCTGATCGAGGGCGCCCTGGAGCTCGAACTCCAGGAGCACCTGCGCGGCTCCGGCAACGGCACCGGCAACGGCTCCGGTCCCGGCGGCAACGGCCGCAACGGCGCCCGGGCCAGACGGCTGCTCACCGAGATCGGCCCGGTCGAGGTGCGGGTGCCCCGGGACCGCGAGGGCAGCTTCACCCCCAAGGCCGTCCTCCCCCGCGCCCGGCGGCTGCCCGGGCTCGACCGGCTGGTGATCTCGCTGACCGCGCGCGGCCTCAGTTCGGGCGAGCTGGTGGCGCACCTGGCCGAGGTGTACGGCGTGGAGCTGAGCCGGGAGACCGTCTCGGCCATCACCGACCAGGTGCTGGACGAGCTCGCCGAGCGGCGCGTGCGGCGGCTCGACCCGGTCTACCCGGTGGTCTTCGTCGACTCGGTGCGCAGCGGCCGCTCGGGCGGGCCGCTGGTGCACCTGGCGCTCGGGGTCTCCACCGAGGGCCGGCGCGAGGTGCTGGGCCTGTGGCCGGCCGCGGACGGTGAGCAGTGGCCGCAGGTGCTGGCGGGGCTCGCCGAGCGCGGGGTGCGGGAGGTCTGGGTGCTGGTGGGCGGCACCGGCGCGGTGCTGGCGGAGGCGGCGGCCGAGCAGTGGCCGCGCACGGTGGTGCACGGTTCGGTGGCGCACCTGCTGCACGCGGCGCTGCGGCACGCGCCCGGCGAGGACTGGGGCGCGCTCTCACGGGCGCTGCGCGAGACCTGTACGGCGCCGACCGAGGCGGCGGCGCTGGAGCGGCTGGCCCAGGCCGAGCGGGAGTGGGGGCCGAGCCACCGCGAGGTGTTCCGGGTGTGGCGGTCGGCCTGGCCGCTGCTGGCCCCCGGTTTCCGCTTCGGCCCGGAGGCACGGCGGCTGCTGACCGGCGGGGGCGCGCTGGAGCGGCTGCACGCCCGGCTGCGCCGGATCGAGCAGTCCGCGGGGCGGGTGCAGGACGAACGGGCGGCGCTCAAGCGCGCCTACCTGGCGACGCTCGCCCTGGAGTCGCCGACCGGGACGGGCCGGCCGTGGGTCGAGGACTGGCCCGCCGTCCGGGAGGAGTTGCGCCGGGGCTCGCTGCGGCGGGCCGGAGTGCCCGCTTCCGCCCCGCGATGTCCTCCGCGATGTCCCACGCGCCCGCGGAGTTCCCACCACTGATCTGACAGACCCAGGTACGACTTGGATCATGTCTGTCTGTTTTTGGCACGATCTGACCGGGCTTCCGGTTCCCGCATTGCGTGTTCACGATCACAGTGAGAGCTTCCAAGCACGTTTGGGGCTTCGGCAGGATGCATTTCAGAGCGAAGAGGGCAGACCGCCCTCCTCAGGAAGAGGAATTCGCGATGCCAAGCCTTGCCGTCCGCGTCCACAAGATGCTCGGGATGCTCGCCGTCCTGCTGGCCGCCGTGGTCGGCCTCCAGCTCCACGCCCAGCCGCACCTGTCCACGGTCTCCGTCACCGCCCACGACGCCCCCAGCGAGGACTCCGGCTGGGGTCCGTGAGCCGCGGCTCCGTTTGATCACATCCGGTCACGTCCGACCACCCTGCTCCTCCCCTTCTCGCACTGCTCTGCACGGCTACGAACCAGATCTGCACAGCTACGAACAGAGAGGAACCGACGATGGCGAACCCGTTCGAGGATGCCGAGGCCAGCTACCTCGTCCTGACGAACGACGAGGGCCAGCACTCGCTGTGGCCGGCCTTCAGCCCGGTGCCCGCCGGTTGGCAGCAGGTGTTCGGTGCCGCCGGACGACAGGACTGCCTCGACTACGTCGAGCAGAACTGGCAGGACCTGCGGCCGAAGAGCCTCATCGCGCACCTGTCCGAGCACTGACCCCGGCCACCGCCCACCGACCGTCGGACCGCTGAGCACCGCGCGGCCGCCGGACGGGGATCCGCGCCGAACGGCCGCTCACCCGGTCGCACCACCTCGGCGGCGCAGCACCCGGCACAGCACCGCCTGACAGCGCACCACCTCGGCAACGCACCCAGGGCAGACCGCCGCTCACCCGGCACCGCCCCGCACCCGAGCCGCCCCTCACCAGGCCGCTCGCCCGGTCGTCGGCGCACCGCACCGCCGGAGCCCGCCGACACCGCCTCACCACACCACCGCAGCACCCCGTCACCGCCGCGCGGCCGCACCGTCACGCCGCCGGCGCGGTCCCGTGTCCGACGTCTACGCGCGTGCATCGAACAGCACCGGCGCGCCACCACCCTCCGCACCGCCGCACCGCACCCGTGTGCCGCACGGACGTCACACGAAGCACACCGCAGCACCGCAAGACGACCGCAACATCGCTCCGCCGACCCCCGGGCCGACCGCCCCGGGGTCAACCCAGCTCGCCGCTCCCGCCACCGCGGGAGCCAGCCGCACGAGGGAGAGAGTCACATGTCCGGGGTCCAGCAGACGCACAGATCCGAGCAGCGGCCGGAAGCGGCCGAGGTCCTGTGCCGACTGTTCGCGGAGGTGCTCGGCCGGGAGTCGGTCGACCCCGCGGCGGGCTTCTACGACCTGGGCGGCGACCGGCCCGCCGCCGAGCGGCTGCTGGCCCGCGTGCACGAGGAGTTCGGCGTCCGCCTGGAACCGTCCGTCCTGGCGGACGCCCCCACCCCCGCCGCGCTGGCCGCCCGGCTGGCCCGCCCCGACACCCGCCCGACCCTCACCGAGCTGGTCGACGCCCAGGTCGCCCGCACCCCGGACGCCCCCGCCCTGTACGCCGAGGGCACCACCCTCACGTACGCCGAGCTGGACGCCCGAGCCAACCGGCTGGCCCGGGTGCTGGCCGCCCGCGGCCTGGGCACCGAGGACGTCGTCGCGCTGGCCCTGCCGAAGTCCCCCGAGGCGATCGCCGCGATCCTCGCCGTCGCCAAGACCGGCGCCGCCTGGCTGCCCGCCGACCCGGCCTACCCGGCCGAGCGGCTGCGCCACATGCTGAGCGACTCCCGCGCCGCCCTGGTGCTCACCACCGCCGGGGCCGCCGGCCGGCTGCCGGAGACCGGCGCCCCCCGGCTGCTGATCGACTCCGCCGAGCACCTCGCCGACCTGGCCGCGCGCTCCGGGGACCGGTTCACCGCCGCCGAGCGGGTGCGGCCGGTGAGCGCGCTGAACACCGCGTACGTCATCTACACCTCCGGCTCCACCGGCGTGCCCAAGGGCGTGGCCGTCACCCACACCGGGCTGCCCAGCATGGTCGGCACCCAGGTCGCCGCCACCGGGGTCGGCCCCGGCAGCCGGGTGCTCCAGGCCTCCTCGCTCAGCTTCGACGTCTCGGTCTCCGACCTGTCCGTGGCCCTCACCACCGGCGCCGCCCTGGTGCTGCCGCGCGAGCAGAGCCAGCTGGTCGGCGAGCCGCTGGCCGCCCTGATCGACCGGTTCGGCGTCACCCACGCCGACGTCGCCACCGCGATGATCTCCACCCTGCCCGACCTGCCGATGCCCTCGCTGCGCACCCTGATCGGCGGCGGCGAGGCGGTCTCCCGCGAGCTGGCCGCCCGCTGCGGCCGCGGCCGGCTGATGCTCAACAGCTACGGGCCGACCGAGGCCACCGTCATCGTCAGCATGAGCGAGCCGCTCACCGGCGAGGAGCTGCCCCCGATCGGCCGCCCCTGCCAGGACGTGCGCATCCACGTGCTGGACGAGCAGCTGCGCCAGGTCGAGCCGGGCACCGTCGGCGAGCTGTACCTGGCCGGCCCGCACCTGGCCCGCGGCTACCTGAACCGCCCGGGCCTGACCGCCGAGCGCTTCGTGGCCGACCCGTACGGCGAGCCCGGCGACCGGATGTACCGCACCGGCGACCTCGGCAGCTACCGCCCGGACGGCCAGCTGGACTTCCTCGGCCGGGCCGACGACCAGGTGAAGATCCGCGGCTTCCGGGTGGAGCTCGGCGAGATCGAGCAGACCCTCTCCGCCCACCCCGAGGTGCGCCAGGCCGTGGTGCTGGTCCGCGAGGACCGCCCGGGCGAGCGCCGCCTGGTCGGCTACACCGTCGGCGCCGCCGACCCGGCCGAGCTGCGGGCGTACTGCGCCGAGCGGCTGCCCGACCACATGGTGCCCGTCGTCGTGGTGCTCGACCGGCTGCCGCTCACGCCCAACGGCAAGGTGGACAAGCGCGCCCTGCCCGCGCCGGTGTTCGGCGCCGGCGAGGAGGACGGCCGCGCCCCCGCCGGCGAGCTGGAGCACACCCTGGTCCGGCTGTTCGGCGAGGTGCTGGGCCTGCCCCGGGTGGGCGTCACGGACTCCTTCTTCGAGCTCGGCGGCGACTCCATCGTGGCCATCCAGCTGGTCTCCCGGGCCCGGCACGCGGGCCTCCAGCTCACCCCGCGCGAGGTGTTCCTCGCCCCGACCGTCGAGAAGCTGGCACTGATCGCCCGTCCGCTGGAGGGGCCGGTCGTCGTCGAGCCCGCCGGGTCCGGCCTCGGCGAGGTGCCGCCGACGCCCATCGTGCACTGGCTGGCCGCCCAGCACGGCGCGGTGGAGAGCTTCTACCAGTCCACCCTGCTCACCCTGCCCGCCGGCACCACGCGGGAGCACCTGACCACCGCCGTCCAGGCCCTGCTCGACCACCACGACCTGTTCCGCGCCCGCACCTCCCCGCTCGCCGAGCGCCCCTGGACGCTGCACGTGCCCGAGCCCGGCGCCGTCCCCGCCGACGCCGTGCTGCGCCGGGTCGAGGGCCGGGCCGACGCGGACGCGCTGCGCGCCGAGACCGAGGCCGCCCGCGGCCGCCTGTCGCCCGAGGACGGCCGGATGGTCCAGGCCGTGCGCTTCGACGCCGGCCCGGAGCAGCCCTCGCAGCTGCTGCTGGTGATCCACCACCTGGTGGTGGACGGCGTCACCTGGCGCATCGTCGAGGAGGACCTGCTCGGCGCGCTCGCCGCGCTCCGCGAGGACCGCGCCGTCGAGCTCGCCCCGGTGCCCACCTCCTTCCGCCGCTGGGCCCAGCGCCTCACCACCGAGGCCAACACCGACCGCCGGGCCGCCGAACTCCCGCTCTGGCAGGCCGCGTTGGCCACCCCGGACCCGCTGCTCGGCGGCCGCCCGCTGGACCCGGCCCAGGACACCTACGCCACCGAGGGCCTGCTGCGGCTCGTGCTGCCCGCCGCGACCACCCGGGCGCTGCTCACCAAGGTCACCGCCGCCTACCACGCCCAGGTCAACGACGTGCTGCTGACCGGGCTGGCCCTGGCCCTCGGCCACTGGCGCGGCCAGGAGACCACCGGGCCCGACGGCGCCGTGCTGGTCACCGTGGAGGGCCACGGCCGCGAGGAGGTCGTCGACGGCGTCGACCTGCACCGCACCGCCGGCTGGTTCACCTCCGTCTACCCCGTCCGGCTCGCCCCCGGGGCGCTGCCCTGGTCCGAGGTCACCGCGGCCGGCCCCGCACTCGGCCGGGCCCTCGGCCGGGTGAAGGAGCAGCTGCGCGCCGTCCCCGACAACGGCATCGGCTTCGGCCTGCTGCGCCACCTCAACCCGGACACCGCCGCCGCGCTGGCCGGGCACGCCGACCCGCAGATCGAGTTCAACTACCTGGGCCGCTTCGCGCCCGAGGGCGTCACCGCCGAGGACGTGCTCGCCGGCACCGAGGCGATGTCCGAGGGCGCCGCGACCGGCCTCGCCCTCGGCCGGGTGCTCGGCCTGGACGCCACCACCGTGGACACCCCGCAGGGCCCGCTGCTGGTCGCCCAGTGGTCCTACGCCACCGGGCTGCTCTCCGAGGAGCGGGTGCAGGCCTTCGCCGAGGCCTGGTTCGCCGCGCTGGGCGCGCTCGCCGAGCACGCCGAGCGGCCGGACGCGGGCGGGCACACCCCCTCCGACTTCCCGCTGGTCGCCGTCACCCAGGACGAGCTGGACGGGCTCGCCGCCCACCACGCCCCCGCCCGCCTGGTCGACGTCTGGCCGACCTCGCCGCTCCAGCAGGGCATGGCCTTCCACTCGGCGTACGACGCCGACGGCGCGGACGTCTACACCTCGGTCGTCACCTTCGACCTCGACGGCCCGGTGGACGCCGACCGGCTGCGCGCCGCCGCCGAGGCGCTGCTGGTGCGCCAGCCCAACCTCCGGGCCGCCTTCCACCAGCGGCACGACGGCCCGCCGGTGCAGGTCGTCCCGGACGGCGTCGAACTGCCCTTCACCGTCGTGGACCTGAGCGGCCACGCGGACCCGGAGGCGGAGGCCGGGCGGATCGCCGCCGCCGAGTACGGCCGCCGCTTCGACCTCGACCGGCCGCCGCTGCTGCGCTACACCCTGCTCCGGCTCGCCCCCGGGCGCCACCAGCTGATCGCCTCCGCGCACCACATCCTGCTGGACGGCTGGTCGACCCCGCTGTTCGCCGAGGAGCTGTGGGCGCTGTACTTCGAGCAGCCGATGGCCCCGGCCGCCCCGTACCGCGAGTACCTGCGCTGGATCACCCGGCGCGACGGCGACACCGCCCGCGCCGCCTGGGCCCACGCCCTGGCCGGCGCCGACGAGCCCACCCTGCTCGCCCCCGGCCGCTCGGCGGCCGTCCCGCAGCTGCCGCTGCGCCTGCACACCGGGCTCTCCCCGGAGGCCACCGAGGCCCTCGCCCGCACCGCCCGCCGCTACGGCGTCACCCTCAACACCCTGGTCCAGGCGGCCTGGGGCGTGCTGCTGGCCCGGCTCACCGGGCGCGAGGACGTGCTGTTCGGCACCACCGTCTCCGGCCGGCCGCACGACCTGCCGGGCGTGGAGCGGATGATGGGCCTGCTCATCAACACCGTGCCGGTGCGGGTGCGCCTGGACCAGGCGGAGAGCTGGGGCCAGCTGCTGCTGCGCCTCCAGCACGAGCAGTCCGCGCTGCTGGACCACCAGCACCTCAGCCTCACCGAGATCCAGCAACTCGCCGGCATGGGAAGCCTGTTCGACACCGTCACGGTGTACGGCAACTACCCGGACCCGTCCGCGCTGGACGACGCCGACCCGAGCGGCGCCACCCGCGTCACCCTGGTCGAGGACGTCGACAGCGCCCACTACCCGCTGGTGCTGGCCCTCACCCCCGGCGACGGCCTCCAGCTGCGACTGGACCACCAGCCGGACGCCTTCACCACCGGGGAGGCCCGCGCCCTGCTGGACCGCTTCCTCGCCCTGCTCGACCGGATCGTCGCCGACCCGGCCGAACTCGTCGGCACCGTCGAGGTGTTGACCGCGGCCGAGCGCGCCGAGCTGGTCACCGAGTGGAGCGGCACCAGCACCCCGCTGCCGGAGGGTTCGCTGCCCGAGCTGTTCGAGGCGCGGGCCGCCGCGACCCCGGACGCGCTCGCGCTCACCGCGGACGACGCCGAGCTGACCTACGCCCAGCTCAACGCCCGGGCCAACGGCCTGGCGCTGCGGCTGGTCGAGGCCGGGGTGGTCCGGGAGACGCCGGTCGCGCTGATGATCGACCGCTCGGCCGCCCAGGTGGTGGCGATCCTGGCCGTGCTCAAGGCCGGCGGCCTGTACGTCCCGCTGGACGACGCCCAGCCCGCCGACCGGCTGCGGACCGTCCTCGACGACGCCGGGGCCGCCCTGGTGCTGGCCGACGCCGCCCACCGCGAGCACCCCGCGCTGGCCGGACTGACGGTGCTCGACCCGCACGCCGAGGAGCACCCCGAGAACCTCGGACTGCCGCAGCGCGCCGACCAGTTGGTGTACGTGATGCACACCTCCGGCTCGACCGGCGTGCCCAAGGGCATCGCCATCACCCACCGCGGTGTGGTGGACCTCGCGCTCGGCGGCCAGTTCACCGGCGGCGGCCACGAGCGGCTGCCGGTGCACGCGCCCTCCGCCTTCGACGCCTCCACCTACGAGATCTGGACCCCGCTGCTCTCCGGCGGCCAGCTGGTGATCGCCCCGGCCGGCCGGCTCGGCATCGCCGAGCTGGCGGCGGTGATCGGCCACGAGCGGACCACCTCCGCCTGGATCAGCGTCGGCCTCTTCAACGTGCTGGCCGCCGAGGCCCCGGAGACCTTCACCGGGCTGCACGAGGTGTGGACGGGCGGCGACATCGCCTCGCCGGTCGCCATGCGGCGGGTGCTGGACAGCTGCCCCGGGCTGCGGCTGATCAACGTCTACGGGCCGACCGAGACCACCACCTTCGCCACGCACTTCCCGATGACCTCGGCCGCCGAGGTGCCGGCCGTGGTGCCGATCGGCCGGCCGCTGCCCAACAACCGGCTGTACGTGCTGGACGCCGGGCTGCGCCCGGTGCCGGTCGGCGTGCCCGGCGAGCTCTACATCGGCGGCTCCGGCCTGGCCCGCGGCTACGTCCGACGCCCCGGCCTGACCTCCGAGCGCTTCGTGGCCTGCCCGTTCGGCGAGCCCGGCGGCCGGATGTACCGCACCGGCGACGTGGTGCGCTGGACGCCCGCGGGCGAACTGGAGTTCGTCGGTCGAGCAGACGACCAGGTCAAGCTGCGCGGCTTCCGGATCGAACTCGGCGAGGTGGAGGCGGCGTTCACCGCCCACCCGGCGGTCGGCCAGGTCTGCGTGGCGGTCCGCCAGGACCAGCCGGGCGACAAGCGCCTGGTCGCGTACGTCACCGGCGAGGTGCGGGCCGACGCGCTGCGCGACTTCGTCACCGAGCGGCTGCCCGGCTACATGCTGCCCGCCGCGATCGTCGTCCTCGACGAACTGCCGGTGAACCCCAACGGCAAGGTGGACCGCAAGGCCCTGCCCGCGCCCGACTACAACGGCGCCGACGGCGGGCGCGAGCCGCGCAACGCCACCGAGCAGGCCCTGTGCGCGCTGTTCGCCGAGGTCCTCGGGCTGGCCCGGATCAGCATCGACGACAACTTCTTCGACCGCGGCGGCCACTCGCTGCTCGCCACCAAGCTGGTCAGCCGCATCCGCGCCGGCCTCGGCGCCGAGCTGCCGATCCGCACGCTCTTCGACAACCCGACGGTGGCCCTGCTGGCCGCCGCCCTGCCCGACTCCGCGGCGGCCCGCCCGGCCCTGCGGCCGGCCGAGCGTCCGGAGCGCGTGCCGCTCTCCTCCGCCCAGCAACGCCTGTGGTTCATCGAGCAGTTCGAGGGCCCCAGCGCGCTCTACAACACCCCCGTCGCGGTCCGGCTCACCGGCGCCGTCGACCTGCCCGCCCTGGAGCAGGCCGTCCGGGACGTGGTGGAGCGGCACGAGGTGCTGCGCACCGTCTTCCCGACCGTCGACGGCCAGCCGCACCAACAGGTCGTCGAGGCGGGCGGGTTGTCGCTGCGCCAGGTGCCGGTGGCCGACGAGGGGCAGCTGCGGGCGGCCCTGGTCGCGGCCGGCGAGGAGGTCTTCGACCTCGCCCACGACCTGCCGGTGCGCGCCACCCTGCTGTCGCTGCCGAACGACGAGCACGTCCTGCTGGTGCTGATGCACCACATCGCCAGCGACGGCTGGTCGGTCGGGCCGCTCTTCCGCGACCTCGCCGAGGCCTACCGGGCCCGGACCGCCGACGCCGCGCCCACCCGCGCGCCGCTGCCGGTGCAGTACGCCGACTACACCCTCTGGCAGCGCGAGCTGCTCGGCACCGACGAGCGGCCCAGCGCCCTGCTGACCGACCAACTCGCCTACTGGCAGCAGGCCCTGGCCGACGCCCCGGAGGAGCTGGCGCTCCCCTACGACCGTCCGCGCCCGGCCGTGCCGGGGCACCGGGGCGGCCTGGTGGAGGTCACCGTCGACGCCGAACTGCACGGCGCGCTCGGCGAGTTGGCGGCGGCGCAGAACGCCAGCCTGTTCATGGCGCTGCAGGCCGCGGTCGCCACCCTCTACACCCGCCTCGGCGCCGGCACCGACCTGCCGCTCGGCACCCCCGTGGCCGGCCGCACCGACGAGGCCCTGGACGACCTGGTCGGCTTCTTCGTCAACACCCTGCTGCTGCGCACCGACACCAGCGGCGACCCGAGCTTCCGCGAGCTGCTCGACCGCGTCCGGCGCGCCGACCTGGACGCCTACGACCACCAGGACATCCCCTTCGAGCGCCTGGTCGAGCACCTCAACCCCACCCGCACCCCCGCCCGCCACCCGCTCTTCCAGACCCTGGTGGCGCTGGAGAGCCGGGTCACGGTGCCGGCCGAGTTCGGCGGCCTGGGCTGCGCGGAGCACCCCTTCGAGCTGGACGTGGCCAAGTTCGACCTGTCCTTCCGCTTCACCGAGCAGGGCCCGCAGGCGGGCCTGACGGTGGCGGTCGAGTACGCGGTCGACCTCTTCGACCACGCCACCGCCACCGCCCTCGGCGAGCGGCTGCTGCGCGTCCTGCGCGCCGCCGCGGCCGCCCCGGACGCGCCGATCGGCGGCATCGGGATCCTCGCCCCGGCCGAGCGCGAGCAGCTGCTCACCGGCTGGAACGACACCGCCGCGCCCGTCCCGGACGCGACCCTGCCGGAGCTGTTCGAGGCGCGGGCCGCCGCCACCCCCGACGCGCCGGCCGTGGTCTTCGGCACCGAGCGGCTGAGCTACGCCGAACTGGACTCCCGGGCCGAGCACCTGGCGGCCCACCTGGCCGGTGCCGGGGTCGGCGCCGAAACGCCGGTGGTCCTGCTGATGGACCGCTCCGCCGACCTGCTGACCGCGATCCTCGCGGTGGCCAAGGCGGGCGGCACCTACGTCCCGCTGGACGACCGGCACCCGGCCGAGCGGCTGCGGCGGATCACCGCCGAGACGGCCGCCGCGCTCGTCCTGGTCGACCCGGCGCACCGCGACCACCCGCTGGCCGCCGACGCCCCCTGCCCCGTCCTGCCGCTCACCGAGGGCTGGTTCGACGGTCCGCGCGAGCGGCGCGCCCACCGGGCCGCGCCCCACCCGGAGCAGCTCGCGTACGTGATGTTCACCTCCGGCTCCACCGGGGAGCCCAAGGGCATCGCGATCAGCCACCGGGACGTGGTGCAGCTCGCCACCGACCCGTGCTGGCGGCACGACGAGGGCCTGCGGGTGCTGTTCCACGCGCCGCACGCCTTCGACGCCTCGACCTACGAGATCTGGGTGCCGCTGCTCTCCGGCGGCCAGGTGGTCGTCGCGCCGCAGGGCGACCTGGACGCGGCCGCCATCCGCGGGCTGGTCCGCGAGCACGCGCTCACCCACGTCCACGTCACCGCCGGTCTGTTCCGGGTCATCGCGGAGGAGGACCCGGGCATCTTCGCCGGTGTGCGCGAGGTGCTGACCGGCGGCGACGTGGTCTCCGCCCCGGCCGTGCGCCGGGTGCTGGAGGCCGTCCCCGGCATCGCGGTGCGGGCCCTGTACGGGCCGACCGAGACCACCCTGTGCGCCACCCAGTACCCGATGCCGGACGCCGCGGCGGTGCCGAACGTGGTGCCGATCGGGCGCCCGCTGGCCAACACCCGGCTGTACGTGCTGGACGCCGCGCTCCAGCCCGTCCCGGCCGGGGTGGCGGGCGAGCTGTACATCGCCGGGGCCGGCCTGGCCCGCGGCTACGTCGGCCGCCCGGCGCTCAGTGCCGAGCGCTTCGTCGCCTGTCCCTTCGACGGGTCCGGCGGCCGGATGTACCGCACCGGGGACCTCGCCCGCTGGACGGCGGACGGCGTCCTGGAGTTCCTCGGCCGGGCCGACGACCAGGTCAAGATCCGCGGCTTCCGGATCGAACTCGGCGAGGTGGAGGCGGCGTTCACCGCGCACGAGGGCGTCGGCCAGGCGCTCGCGGTGGTCCGCGAGGACCAGCCGGGCGACAAGCGCCTGGTGGTGTACGCCACCGGCAAGGCCACCGACGGCGAGCTGCGCGCGTTCGTCGCGGACCGCCTCGCCGCCTACATGCTCCCGGCCGCCGTGGTCGTCCTGGACAGCCTGCCGGTCACGGCCAACGGCAAGGTCGACCGCAGGGCCCTGCCCGCGCCCGAGTACGCCGGGGCGGCCGAGGGCCGCGCCCCGCGCACCGAGCGCGAGCGGGAGCTGTGCGCCCTGTTCGCCGAGGTGCTGGGCGTGGAGACGGTCAGCATCGACGACCGGTTCTTCGACCTCGGCGGCCACTCCCTGCTCGCCACCCGGCTGGTCAGCCGGATCCGCGCCACCCTCGGCGCGGAACTGCCGATCCGCACGCTGTTCGACGCGCCAACGGTCGCCGCCCTCGCCGCCGTCCTGCCCGGGGGCGAGGCGGCGCCCGCGCCGAAGAAGGCCCGCCCGGCCCTGCGGCCGATGCGCCGCCCGAGCGGCCAGGCCTGACCCGCGGCAGGACGCGGGCCGCGCCACCGGCACGGCCCGCCCCCGCCGCACGACCGCTCCGCACCACCGGGCACCGCAGCCCCACCAGCCACAGCAGCCGTACGTCGCCAGTCGGAGGCAGACCTTGATCCCGTTGTCGTTCGCCCAGCAGCGGCTCTGGTTCATCGAACAGTTCGAGGGACCGAGCTCCCTCTACAACACTCCGTTCGCCCTCCGGCTGACCGGCCGGCTCGACGCCGCCGCCCTCGAAGGCGCGCTCGGGGACGTGGTGGACCGGCACGAGGTGCTGCGCACCGTCTTCCCCACCACCGACGGCCAGCCCCACCAGCACATCCTCACCGAGGGGCGCCCGACCCTGCACCGGGTGCCGGTGGCCGACGAGGCCGAGCTGCCCGGGCTGCTGCACGAGGCGGCCGGGCAGGTCTTCGACCTCGCCGCCGACCTGCCCGTGCGGGCCTGGCTGTACGCGCTGCCCGCGCCGGACGAGCACGTCCTGCTGCTGCTCACCCACCACATCGCCAGCGACGGCTGGTCGGTCGCCCCGCTCTTCCGCGACCTCGCCGAGGCGTACCGGGCCCGGACCACCGGCACCGAGCCGCGGTGGGAGCCGCTGCCGGTGCAGTACGCCGACTACACCCTCTGGCAGCGCGAGCTGCTCGGCGAGGAGGACGACCCGGAGAGCGTCGTCTCCCTGCAACTCGCCCACTGGCGCCAGGAGTTGTCCGACCTTCCGGAGGAGCTGGCGCTCCCCTACGACCGGCCGCGCCCGGCCCGGCCGAGCCGCCGCGGCGGCGCCGCCGACTTCGAGCTGGACGCCGAACTGCACAGCGCGCTCACCGAGTTGGCCTCCGGCCGGCACGCCAGCCTGTTCATGGCGCTGCAGGCCGCGGTCGCCACCCTCTACACCCGCCTCGGCGCCGGCACCGACCTGCCGCTCGGCACCCCCGTGGCCGGCCGCACCGACGAGGCCCTGGACGACCTGGTCGGCTTCTTCGTCAACACCCTGCTGCTGCGCACCGACACCAGCGGCGACCCGACCTTCCGGGAACTGCTCGACCGCGTCCGGCGCGCGAACCTGGACGCCTACGACCACCAGGACATCCCCTTCGAGCGCCTGGTCGAGCACCTCAACCCCACCCGCACCCCCGCCCGCCACCCGCTCTTCCAGACCGTCGTCACGCTCAACGCGGAGCAGGCCGGCGACCTCGCCTTCGGCACCGCGACGGGCACCCCGGTCGAGGTCGGCGAGGCGCAGGCCCAGTTCGACCTCAACTTCAACTTCGTCGAGCGGCTCGCGGCCGACGGCACCTGCCTGGGCGTGCGCGCCGCCGTCGACTACGCGGCCGACCTCTTCGACCACGCCACCGCCGTCTCCCTCGCCGAGCGGCTGGTGCGCGTCCTGCGCGCCGCCGTGGCCGCCCCGGACGCGCCGATCGGCGGCATCGAGATCCTCGACCCGGCCGAGCGCGAGCAGCTGCTCACCGGCTGGAACGGGCCGGCCGCGCCGGTCGCCGAGCAGAGCCTGCCCCGGCTGTTCGAGGCCCAGGCCGCCGCCACCCCCCGGGCCCTCGCCCTGGTCTCCGGCACCGAGCGGCTCGACTACGCGGAGCTGAACGACCGCGCCAACCGGCTCGCCGCCCTGCTGCTGGAGCGCGGCCTGACCACCGAGCAGCCGGTCGCGGTGCTGATGGAGCGCTCCGCCGGGCTGCTCACCGCCGTCCTCGCGATCGCCAAGGCGGGCGGCACCTACGTCCCGCTGGACGACCGCTACCCGCTGGACCGGCTCCAGCACATCCTCGCCGACACCCGCACCGCCCTGCTGCTCGTCGACCCCGCCCACCAGGGCCACCCGGTGCTCGCCACCGAGGGCTTCGCCACCGTCGAGGTCACCGACGCGCTGCTCGCCGGGGCCCCCGCGGCGGGCGACCCGGCCGTGCCCGTCCTGCCCGGCCAGCTGGTCTACGTGATGTACACCTCGGGCTCGACCGGGGTGCCCAAGGGCGTCGCCGTCACCCACCGCAACGTGGTGGACCTGCTGGGCAACCCGCACTTCCGGGCCGGCCACCACGAGCGGGTGCTGCTGCACTCGCCCACCGCCTTCGACGCCTCCACCACCGAGATATGGGCGCCGCTGGTCACCGGCGGGGCGATCGTGCTCGCCGAGCCCGGCGAGCTGGACATCCGCCGCCTCGCCGAGACCATCACCACCCACGAGGTGACCCTGGTCCAGGCCCCGTCCGGCCTGCTGCGGCTGATGGCCGACGAGGACCCGGCCGCCTTCCGCAACGTCCGCCAGGTGTGGACCGGCGGCGACGTCGTCCCGCCGGAGTCCGTCCGCCGGCTCCACCGGGCCTGCCCGGACACCTCCGTGGTCGCGGTGTACGCCCCCACCGAGACCACCGCCATCAAGACCACCTTCACCATGGCCCCGGGCGGGCCCGTCCCCGCCGTGGTGCCGATCGGGCGCCCGCTGAACAACACCGGGCTGTACGTGCTGGACACCGCGCTCCAGCCCGTCCCGGCCGGCGTGGCCGGCGAGCTGTACATCGCCGGGGCCGGCCTGGCCCGCGGCTACGTCGGCCGCCCCGGCCTGACCTCCGAGCGCTTCGTCGCCTGCCCGTTCGGCGAGCCCGGCGCCCGGATGTACCGCACCGGCGACCTGGTCCGCTGGACCGCCGACGGGGTGCTGGAGTTCCTCGGCCGGGCCGACGACCAGGTCAAGATCCGCGGCTTCCGGATCGAACTCGGCGAGGTGGAGGGCGCGTTCACCGCCCTCCCGGGCGTCGGCCAGGCCTTCGCCGTGGTCCGCGAGGACCGGCCCGGCGACAAGCGCCTGGTGGTGTACGCCACCGGCGACGGCACTCCCGCCGAGCTGCGCGCCGCCGTCGCCGACAGCCTGCCCGGCTACATGCTCCCGGCCGCCGTGGTCGTCCTCGACGCCCTCCCGGTGACGGCCAACGGCAAGGTGGACCGCCGCGCCCTGCCCGCCCCGGACTGGACCGGCGGCGCCGAGGGCCGCGCCCCGCGCACCGACACCGAGCGCGCCCTGTGCGAACTCTTCGCCGACGTCCTCGGGTTGGAGCGGATCGGGATCGACGACAGCTTCTTCGACCTGGGCGGCCACTCGCTGCTCGCCACCAAGCTGGTCGGCCGCATCCGCACCGCGCTCGGCACCGAACTGCCCGTCCGCACGCTGTTCGACGCCCCCAGCGTGGCCGCGCTCGCCGAGGCGCTGCCCGCCCCGGGCGCCGCCCGTCCGGCCCTGCGGCCGGTCGAGCGCCCCGACCGCGTCCCGCTCTCCCCCGCGCAGCAACGCCTCTGGTTCATCGACCAGTTCGAGGGCCCGAGCGCGCTCTACAACACCCCGTGCGCCCTCCGGCTGACCGGCCCGGTCGACGCCGCCGCCCTCCAGGCGGCCCTGGCGGACGTGCTGGAGCGCCACGAGGTGCTCCGCACCGTCTACCCGACCACCGACGGGCAACCGCACCAGCTGCTCCTGGAGAACCCCGAACTCCCGCTGCACACCGCCTCGGTGGCCTCCGAGGAGGAGCTCGCGGCGGCCCTCGCCGAGGCCGGGTCGCAGGTCTTCGACCTCGCCCGCGACCTGCCGGTGCGCGCCACCCTGCTGTCGCTGCCGCACCAGGAGCACGTCCTGCTGGTGCTGATGCACCACATCGCCACCGACGGCTGGTCCGTGGTCCCGCTGGTGCGCGACCTCGCCGAGGCGTACCGGGCCCGCCGCACCGGCACCGCCCCCGGCTGGGAGCCGCTGCCGGTGCAGTACGCCGACTACACCCTCTGGCAGCACGAGCTGCTCGGCACCGACGAGCGGCCCAGCGCCCTGCTGACCGACCAACTCGCCTACTGGCAGCGAGCCCTGGCCGACCTCCCCGAGGAGCTGACGCTCCCCTTCGACCGGCACCGCACCGCCGCCCCGAGCCGCCTCGGCGCCGCCGTCGAGCTGCGGATGGACGCCGGACTCCACGCCTCCCTCGTCGACTTGGCGCAGCGGAGCCGGGCCAGCGTCTTCATGGTGATGCAGGCCGCGCTCGCCACCACCCTGGGCCGGATCGGCGCGGGCACCGACCTGCCGATCGGCACCGTGGTGGCCGGCCGCACCGACGAGGCGCTGGAGGACCTGGTCGGCTTCTTCGTCAACACCCTGGTGCTGCGCACCGACCTCTCCGGCGACCCGAGCTTCCGGGAGCTGGTGGAGCGCGTGCGGGTCTCCACCCTGGACGCCTTCGAGCACCAGGACGTGCCCTTCGAGCGGCTGGTCGAGCTGCTCAACCCGGTGCGCTCGACCGCCCGCCACCCGCTCTGCCAGGTGATGCTGACCTCCGGAGGCGACGCCGGGGAGATCGGCCTCGACGGCCTGCCCGGCCGGGTCGAGCAACTGGACTCCGACCTCGCCAAGTTCGACCTGACCTTCGCCTTCAGCGAGAGCTTCGACGCGGCCGGCGCGCCCGCCGGGCTGGGCCTGACGGTGGAGTACGCCGTCGACCTGTTCGACCGGGCCACCGCCGAGGCGACGGCCGCCCGCTTCGAGCGCGCCCTGCGCGCGGTGCTGGCCGACCCGGACCTCGCGGTGGGCCGGGTCGAGGTGCTGGCGCCCGAGGAACGCGAGCAGCTGCTCACCGGCTGGAACGACACCCGGGAGGACCTCCCGCTCGGCACCTTCCCGGCGCTCTTCGAGGCCCGGGCCGCCGCCCGCCCGGAGGCCGTCGCGCTCTCCTTCGGCGCCGAGCAGGTCACCTACGGCGAGCTGAACGAGCGCGCCAACCGCTTCGCCCGGCTGCTGATCGAGCACGGCGCGGGCCCCGAGCGGTTCGTCGCGATCGCCCTGGAGCGCTCGATCGAGCTGATCGTCGCCCAGCTCGCCGTGCTCAAGGCCGGCGCGGTCTTCCAGCCGCTGGACCCGCGCTACCCGGCCGACCGGATCGCCTACATGCTGGACGACGCCCGGCCCGCGCTGGTCCTCACCAGCCGGGCGCTGGCCGACGGCCTGCTCGCCGACAGCACCGTCCCGCGGCTGCTGATCGAGGACCTGGACGCCTCCGGCCACCCGGCGCACGACCTCACCGGCACCGCGATCACCCCGCACTCGGCCGCGTACGTCATCTACACCTCGGGCTCCACCGGCCGCCCCAAGGGCGTGGTGGTCACCCACACCGGCCTCGCCGCCATGGTGGAGAGCCAGCGCCGGGGCCTGGCCGTCACCCCGGACAGCCGGGTGCTGCTGTTCGCCTCGCCGTCCTTCGACGCGGCCGTCTGGGAGCTGGGCATGGCGCTGCTCACCGGCGCCCGGGCCGTCCTCGGCGACGCCGACCAGCTGCTGCCCGGCCCCTCGCTGACCGAGCTGATCGCCGAGCAGGGCGTCACCCACCTGACCCTGCCGCCGACCGCGCTGGCCGTCCTCGCCCCGGACGCGCTGCCGGAGGGCGGCACCCTGGTGGTGGCCGGCGAGGCCTGCCCGCCCGACCTGGTCGAGCACTGGTCGGCCCGGCTGCGGATGGTCAACGCCTACGGCCCGACCGAGTCCACCGTCTGCGCCAGCATGAGCGAACCGCTCGCCGGCCGGATCGCCCCGCCGATGGGCCGGCCCGTGCTGGACACCCGGCTCTACGTCCTGGACGCCGCGCTCCAGCCCGTCCCGGCCGGGGTCGAGGGCGAGCTGTACATCGCGGGCGCCGGCCTGGCCCGCGGCTACCTCAACCGGCCCGGCCAGAGCGCCGAGCGCTTCGTCGCCGACCCGTACGGCGCCCCCGGCAGCCGGATGTACCGCTCGGGCGACCTGGTCCGCCGCCAGGCCGACGGCACCCTGGAGTACCTGGGCCGCACCGACCACCAGGTGAAGATCCGCGGCTTCCGGATCGAGCCCGGCGAGATCGAGGCCGTGCTGGCCCGACACCCCTCCCTGGCCCAGGCGTTCGTGCTGGTCCGGGAGGACCGCCCGGGCGACCGCCGGCTGGTCGGCTACGCCGTCGCCCACCCCGGGCGGACGGTCGACCAGGCCGAACTGCGGGCCCACGTCGGCGCGTCCCTGCCGGACTACATGGTGCCCTCGGCGGTCGTCGCCTTGGACGCCCTGCCGCTGACCGCCAACGGCAAGGTCGACCGCAAGGCCCTGCCGGCCCCCGACACCACCTGGCTCGGCTCCGGGCGGGCGCCCGCGACGCCCCAGGAGGAGCTGCTCTGCGGCCTGTTCGCCGACCTGCTCGGACTGGAGAAGGTCGGCGTGGACGACAACTTCTTCGAACTCGGCGGGCACTCGCTGCTGGCCAGCCGGCTGGTCGCGGGCCTGCGCGACCTGGTCGGCGAGGGCGACCGGGTCGGCGTCCGCACGCTGTTCGAGGCGCCGACCGTGGCCCGGCTGGCCGAGCGGCTCACCCGGGGCCCGGCCGCCGAGAGCTTCCCCGTCCTGCTGCCGATCCGCACCCGCGGCTCGCGCCCGCCGCTGTTCTGCGTCCACCCGGCCGCCGGCATCAGCTGGGTCTACACCGGCCTGCTGCGCCACCTCGACGCCGAGCAGCCGATCTACGGCCTCCAGGCCCCCGGCCTGGCCGACCCGGCCGCGCACCCGGCCTCGGTCGAGGAGCTGGCCCGGACCTACCTCGCGCAGATCCGCGCCGTCCGCCCCGAGGGCCCGTACGCCCTGCTCGGCTGGTCGTTCGGCGGGGCCGTCGCCCACGCGATCGCCGCGCTGCTGCGCCGCCAGGGCGAGGAGGTCCGGCTGCTCGCGCTGCTGGACGCCTACCCGGGCACCGGCGAGCCGGGGCCCGAGCAGTGGCGGGACGACCCGGCGCAGCTCGCGGTGATCCTCGACTCGCTCGGCCACCCGGCCGGGGAGGTCACCGCCTGGCCCGCCGACGAGGACGGCTACGCCGCGCTCGTCCGCGACGGCGAGGGCCCGCTGGCCGGCCTCAGCGGCGCCGGGGTGGCCCGGGTGGTCTCGGTCTTCCAGGCCAACGCCGAGCTGTCCCACGCGCTCCCGCTGCCCGGCTACGACGGCGACGCGGTGTTCTTCACCGCCGCCAAGGACCGGCCGGCCGACGCCCCCGACCCGGAGAGCTGGCGCCCGCACCTGGGCGGCCGGCTCGACGTCCACGAGGTGCCGAGCACCCACGGCGCGATGACGGGCACCGAGGCGCTCGCCGTCATCGGCCCGGTGCTCGCCGCCCGCCTGACCTCCTGACCTCCTGACGCACCGACTTCAGACCCCTACCGACCGCAGGCGACCGACCTGCGCACACCACGCGGACCGCACCCGGTCCGCCCACCGAGAAACGGACACCACCATGACCACTGCGGCCATCCCCGACACCTGGCGTGGCATCACCCCGTCGCCGATCACCTCGACCGACGCCTACAACGGCTTCATCGCCGCCAACGTGATCTTCGCGCTGGACCGGATCGGCCTGCTGGAGTCGATCGGGCGCGGCGAGCCGCTCTCGGCCGCCGAGGCCACCGCCCAGGCCGGCGACACCGCCCGGACCGAGGCCGTGCTGCGCGCCGCCGCCGACTACGGCTACCTCAAGGCCGACGGCGACGCCTACCTGCCCACCGAGGCGGGCCTGGAGATCGCCGCCGCGCGCGGCTACTTCACCTGGGCCGTCGGCGGCTACCACGACGTGTTCGGCCGCGCCGGCCATCTGAGCGCCGGCACCCACCGCTACGACACGGACGTCTTCCGCGACGAGGCGATGGTCGCCCTCGGCTCCGCCCAGTGCGACCAGTCGCTGTTCGCCGCCCAGCTCACCGACGTGCTGAGCGGCATCGACTTCCGGCACATCGCCGACCTGGGCTCGGGCACCTCCGCCCGGGTGCGCCGGGTGGTCTCGCAGCGCGAGGGCTCCCGGGGCCTGGGCATCGACATCAGCCGCCCGGCCACCGACATCGCCCGCCGCGACATCGTCGAGGCCGGCATGCAGGACCGGGTCACCGCCGTCCGCGCGGACGTGCTGGGCCTGCTCGGCACCCAGATCGACAACGACGCCGAGGCCGCCGAGGTGGCCGAGGTCGACACCGTGATGAGCTTCTTCCTGCTGCACGACCTGCTGGCCGACCCGGCCACCCGCTCCTCGATCTTCACCCGGATGCGGGAGTCCTTCCCGAAGGCCCGCACCTTCGTCCTCGGCGACACCATGCTGCGCGACCCGGGCACCTCCGACGGCGCCCAGCCGGTCTTCTCGGTGGGCTTCGAGCTGGCGCACGCGATGATGGGCGTCCCGCTGCACACCAAGGCCACCTACGAGGAGCTGTTCACCGAGGCCGGCCTGCGGATCGACCGCGTCGAGGCGCTCGCCACCCCGCACTCCTGGCTCTACGTCCTCCAGGCCGACTGATGGCCGGCCCGTCGGACGCCAGGTACCTGCTGGCACAGAACGAGCACCCGTACCCGCCGCTGCCGTCGGTGCTGGCGGCGCTGGCCGAGGCCAGTGCCGACCTGCACCGCTACCCGGACTTCCGTCCGGAGCGGATCGCCGGGATCGTCGCCGACTGGCAGGGCGTCCCGGCCGGCCAGGTCGTGGTCGGCCACGGCTCGGCGGGCGTGGCGCTGGACCTCTTCCACGCGGTGGTCGAGCCCGGCGACAACGTGGTCCACTCGGCGCCCTGCTTCGACGCGTACCCGCTGTTCTGCGAGATCGCCCGGGCCGAGGCCCGGCCGGTCCCGCTCGGCCCCGACGCCCGGCACGACCTGGCGGCGATGGCCGAGCGGATGGACGGGCGCACCCGGATCGTCGTGCTGTGCAACCCGCACAACCCGACCGGCACGGTCTACTCCTGGGCCGAGCTGACGGAGTTCTTCCGCCGGGTGCCGGCCACCGCGCTGATCCTGCTCGACGAGGCGTACGTCGACTTCGCCCTGGGCTGGCAGGCCCCGGACGTGCCGGCCCGGATCGCCGAGTGGCCGAACCTCGTGGTGCTGCGCACCCTGTCCAAGTCGCACGGCATCGCCGCGCTGCGGATCGGCTACGCGCTGGCGGAGGAGTCCGTGGCCCAGCGGGTACGGGACCACCAGGTGCCGTACGCGGTGAACCGGCTCCAGGAGGCGGGCCTGCTCGCCGCCGTCGGCGCCGAGGACGAGATGGCGCGCCGGATCGCCGAGATCGCCGCGGAGCGGGAGCGCACCGAGGCCGAACTGCTGCGCCTCGGCTGGACGGTGGCGCCCAGCGTCACCAACTTCCTGTGGGTCGACGCCCCCGGCGACCAGCTCCCGCTGCGCGCGGAGCTGGAGCGCCTGGGCGTGGCCGTGCGCTACTACCCCGGCCAGGGCATCCGGGTCGCCATCGGCGAGAAGGACGCCAACGACGCGGTGATCGAGGGCTTCGCCGCCGTCGCCCCGCTCGCCCCGGCCCACCCGGCCACACCCTGAGCGCCCGGCGCCCGACCCGCCGACGCGCCGACCGCCCGGCGCCCTGAGCACCCCGCGTGCGTCAGGGCGCACCCCGGGCGCCCCTGCACCACCGCACCGCACAGCAGCACCGCACCACCGAGCACCACCGCACCACCGAGCACCACGGCACCACCGCACACCCCTGCACACCCCGAAGCGCCGTCGGCGCAGCGAAGGAACCGCCATGCACCCGCTGTTGGTCCGCCCGGAGTTCCGGCGCTACCTGGCCGGGCAGACCCTGTCCGTCCTCGGTGACAGCGCCCTCTCCATCGCCCTCGGCATCTGGGCCAAGGTGCTGACCGGCAGCAACTCCGCCGCCGGTCTGGTGCTGTTCTGCTTCTCCGCGCCCCTGCTGCTGCTCCCGCTCGGCGGCCTGCTCGCCGACCGGGTCCGGCGCAAGCCGCTGCTGGTCGGGGTCAACCTGGCGGTGGCCCTCTCGCTGCTGCCGCTGCTGCTGGTCGACGGCCGGGACACGGTCTGGATCATCTACTGCACCGCCACGGTCTGCGGTCTGGCCGGGGCCGTCCTGGCCCCGGCGCAGAGCGCGCTGCTGCGCAGCATCCTGACGGAGCGTCAGGACTTCGGCGCGGCGGCCGGGTTGACCCAGAGCGCCCGGGCCGGCACCACGCTGGTGGCGCCGCTGCTCGGCTCGGGCCTCTACGGCTGGTTCGGCGGGCACGTGGTGGCGGTGGCCGACCTCGTCGTGCTGCTGCTGGCCGCGCTGAGCTTCCTCACCCTGCGGGTGGAGGAGGTCAAGCCGGAGCCCTCGGGCCTGCGGTGGCGCACCGAGGTGCTGGCCGGCTTCGTCCACCTGCGCGGTTCGGTCGGGCTGCGGCCGCTGGTCGCGGCCACCGCCGCCTCCGGCTTCGTGCTGAGCCTGCTGCAGCCGGTGCTGTTCGCGCTGACCCAGCACGGGCTGCACCGCTCGCCGCAGTTCCTCGGCGTGCTGGAGACCACCGAGGCCGTCGGCGCGCTGGCCGGCTCGGTGGTCGGCGGCCTGCTGATCGGCAGGCTCGGGCCGCGCCGGACGGTCATGGCGGGCTCGGCGGTGTTCGGCCTCGGGACCGTCCTGCTGCTGGCCCCGTCGCTGTACGTGGTGTCGGCCGGCCTGGTGATCGCGGGCGCGGGCATCCCGGCCGCCATGGTCGGCCTCGCCACCGCCGCCCAGGCCTCCACCCCGCCGCAGCTGATGGGGCGCGCCCAGGCGGCCGTCAACCTCTCGCTCACCGCGCCGCAGGCGCTGGCCGTCGGCGTCGGCTCCGGCCTGGTGGCCGCCCTGGACTTCCGGGTGGTGCTCGGCGTGATGGTGGTCGGCGCGCTGCTCGCGTCCGCCCACCTGATCGGCAAGCCGGAGGCCCCGACCGAGCCGCCGGAGCCCGAGGGCCCGGACGCGGACGCGGACACGGACGAAGGCGAGGGCGAGGGCGACGGCCCGGCCGAGCCCGAGGACGCCAAGGACCTCCAGCCCACCTGATCCGGCGCCGCCGCACACGTACCCGCGCACGCACCCGTACGCCCGCTCCACCCGATCGTCCCTCAGCACCTCCCGTCCTCCTCACGAGAGAGCTCCTCTGATGACCGACCGTTCCTCTCCCACCGTCACCCCGATCCCCGTCGAGCTGGACCACGTCGAGTTCTACGTGGCCGACCTGGGCGCCGAGACCACCCGGCTGACCACGGAGTACGGCTTCGAGCTGCTCGTCCCGCCGACCGAGCGCGGCGAGGCCGCCGAGCGCTGCCTGTCCGCGCTGGTCGGCCAGGCCTCCATCCGGCTGCTGCTCACCCAGCCGCTGGCCGCCGGCCACCCGGCCACCGGCTACCTGGCCCGGCACGGCGACGGCGTCGGCGCCCTCGGCCTGCGGGTGCCGGACGCCACCGACGCGTACCGCACCCTGACCGCCCGCGGCGCCGCCGCGCTGGGCGAGCCGAAGGCCGCGGACGGCTGCGTCACCGCGGTCGTCGACGCCTTCGGCGAGGTGGTGCACACCCTGATCGAGCGCGGCCCCGAGGTCCCGGCCGGCCGCATCCCCGGCCTGCCCGACCCGGCCCCGCTGACCGGCGAGGGCCAGGTCGGCCTGCGGACCGTCGACCACTTCGCCGTTCTGGTGCCGTTCGGCGAGCTGCGCAAGACCGAGCACCGCTACCGCGAGGTCTTCGGCTTCCGGACGATCTTCGAGGAGCGGGTCGAGGTCGGCGCGCTCGGCATGGACTCGGCGGTCGTGCAGAGCGCCGACCACAGCGTCACCCTCACCCTGATCGAGCCGCTCACCGCGGACGCGGGCGGCCAGATCGCCTCCTTCCTGGCCGGCCACGGCGGCGCCGGGGTGCAGCACGTCGCCTTCGCCGCCGAGGACGCGGTGCACTCCGTCTCCACCATGGCCGAGCGCGGCGTGCCGTTCCTGCGCACCCCGCAGACCTACTACGACGCGCTGCCCGGCCGCCTGACGCCGCTGCGGCACTCCTTCGAGCAGCTGCGCGAGCTGAACCTGCTGGTCGACCAGGACCACGACGGCCAGCTGTTCCAGATCTTCACCCGCTCCCAGCACCCGCGGAACACCTTCTTCTTCGAGGTGATCGAGCGCATCCGGGCCCGCAACTTCGGCAGCAACAACATCCGCGCCCTCTACGAGGCCGTGGAGCTCCAGCGCAACGCCAGCGAAGTGGCCGGATGAGCGCGTCCGTCCGCAACGAACCACCGACCGGCCCGGCCGGCGGGCGCCCGGCGCTGTCCGTCGCGGAGTACGCCGACCGGGCCCGGGCCGTGCTCGCGCCCGAGGTCTGGGAGTGGCTGGAGGGCGGTGCCGAGCGCGAGTTGACGCTCGCCGCCAACCGGGCCGCCTTCGACCGGGTGGCCCTGGTGCCCCGGGTGCTGACCGACGTCAGCACCCGGGACACCGCCGCCACCCTGGTGCGCAGCCGGGCGGCCCTGCCGGTGGCGGTGGCACCCGTCGCCTACCACCGGCTGTTCCACCCCGAGGGCGAGCTGGCCTCGGCCCGCGCCGCGGCCGCCGCGGGCGTGCCGTTCACCGTCGGCACGCTCAGCAGCGTCGGCTTCGAGGAGCTCGCGAAGACCGGCGCCACGCTCTGGTTCCAGCTGTACTGGCTGCGCGACCGCGGCCGGCTGCTCGACCTGGTCAGGGCGGCCGAGGAGGCCGGCAGCGAGGCCCTGGTGGTCACCGCCGACGTGCCGTACATGGGCCGCCGGCTGCGCGACGCCAGGAACGCCTTCGCCCTGCCGTCGGACGTCCGCGCGGCGCTGCTGGAGGGCGGCGCCGCCGGGCGGGCGCACGAGTCGACCGCCGCCGTCTCGGCGGTGGCCGCGCACACCGCGGAGCTGCTCTCCCCCGGCGTCACCTGGGCCGACCTCGAGTGGCTGCGCGGCGAGACCGACCTGCCGCTGGTGGTCAAGGGCGTGCTCGACCCGGCCGACGCCCGGCGGGCCGCCGGGATCGGCGCCGCGGCCGTGGTGGTCTCCAACCACGGCGGCCGCCAGCTCGACCGGGCCGTGCCCGCCGTGACGATGCTGCCGGAGGTCGCCGAGGCGCTGGCCGGCGAGGACTGCCAGGTGCTGCTGGACAGCGGGGTGCGCGGCGGCTCGGACGTGCTCACCGCGCTGGCCCTCGGCGCCACCGGGGTCCTGCTCGGGCGCCCGCTGATCTGGGGCCTGGCGGCCGGCGGCGAGGCGGGCTGCACCGAGGTCCTCGACCTGCTCGCCACCGAGCTGCGGCACGCGCTCGGCCTCGCGGGCTGCGCCGACCCGCGGGCCGCCGCCGAACTGCGCACCACCACCCTGCCCTGCCCCGTCTGGAGCACCCCGTGACCACCATCGCCGCACCGCACGACCTGCTGCTCGCGGGCCTGCACACCTCCCTCGCCGACCCGGCGATGACCTCGATGAACCTGCTCAACGAGATCTCCATCCGCTACCCGGAGGCGGTCTCCTTCGCGGCCGGCCGCCCGGCCGAGCAGTTCTTCGAGCTGGACGCCGTCCACCGCCACCTGGACCGCTACGTCGACCACCTGCGCACCGAGCGCGGGCTGACGGAGGAGGCGGCCCGCCGGCAGGTGCTCCAGTACGGGCGGACCAAGGGGATCATCCACGAGCTGATCGCCACCCACCTCGCCACCGACGAGGGCATCGAGGTGCCCGCCGAGTCGATCGTGGTGACGGTGGGCTGCCAGGAGGCGATGTTCCTGGTGCTGCGGGCGCTGCGCCGCGGCCCCGAGGACGTGGTGCTGGCCGTCTCCCCCACCTACGTGGGGCTGACCGGCGCGGCGCTGCTGGCCGACCTGCCGGTGCGGGCGGTCGCCGACGGCCCGGACGGCGTGGACCTCGCCGACCTGCGCCGCCAACTGGCCGCCGCCCGGGCCGAGGGGCTGCGCCCGCGGGCGCTCTACCTGGTGCCGGACGTGGCCAACCCGAGCGGGGCCAGCCTGCCGCTGGAGCTGCGCCGGGAGCTGCTGGCGCTGGCCTCCGAGGAGGACTTCCTGCTGCTGGAGGACAACCCGTACTGCGTGTTCGCCGGCGAGGAGCGGCTGCCCTCGCTCAAGGCGCTGGACACCGACCGGCGGGTGGTCCACCTCGGCTCCTTCGCCAAGACGGCCCTGCCGGGCGCCCGGGTCGGGTACGTGGTGGCGGACCAGCTGGTGGCGGACGGGCAGGGCGGCACCGGGCTGTTCGCCGACCTGCTCGGCATGATCAAGAGCATGACCACGGTGAACACCTCGCCGATCGCCCAGGCCGTGATCGGCGGCGCGCTGCTGGAGCACGGCCACAGCCTGCGGGCCGCCAACACCGAGGTGGCCGCGCTCTACCGGCGCAACCTCGCGCTGGTGCTGGAGGGCCTGGCCCGGCGCTTCCCGCCCGGCTGCGGGGTGACCTGGAACGAGCCGCGCGGCGGGTTCTTCCTGGTGCTCACGGTGCCGTGCGTGGTGGACGACGCGCTGCTGGAGCGCTCCGCCTCGGAGTACGGGGTGATCTGGACGCCGATGTCGCACTTCTACCCGGGGACGGGCGGGGAGCACCAACTGCGGCTCTCCGTCAGCCAGGTCGACCCGGCCACCGTCGACCGGGGGCTGGACGGCCTGGCCGCGCTGCTCGCCGCGCGGTCCTGACCGGCCCCGGAAGGGGGCGTCCCGTCCGGGGCGCCCCCTTCCGGCCCGCTCCGACCCCCACGAGGGTAGGTTTCAGGCATGCTTGACTACCTCTCACGCACCATCGCCGCCTACGAGCACAGCGCCGACAAGTACGAGTCCGCCACCAAGGGCATGGTCCCGGACGAGGAGCTCGACCTCTTCACCGGGATGCTCCCCGATCCGGCCGGGCCGGTCCTGGACGCCGGGTGCGCCTTCGGCCGCGACACGGCCCTGCTGGCGGCCAGGGGCGTGGCGGTGACCGGCGTCGACCTGAGCGAGCCCTTCGTCGCCCGGGCCCGGGAGCTCCACCCCGGGCTGGACTTCCGGCGCATGGACGTGTGCGCGCTGGACCTCCCCGACGCCTCCTTCGCGGGCGTCTGGTCCCAGGCGACGCTGCTGCACCTCAGGGACGAGCACGTGGCGGCCGCGCTGGCCGAGTTCCACCGGGTGCTGCGGCCCGGCGGGGCGCTGTTCGTCAGCTTCAAGGAGGGGGAGGGCGAGGAGGAGTTCGTCGAGTCCTTCAGCGCCGACGCCGCCCGCTTCTTCCGCTACCAGACCGCCGACCGGGTCCGCGGCCTGCTGGAGGCGGCCGGCTTCACCGGGGCCGACGTCCGCGTCGTCAACGAGCGGCAGCGCTACGGCGCCGGGCACCGCGACCTCGACTGGCTGACCGCGTACGCCCGTACCGCCTCCTGAGCCGGCAGAGCCCGGCCCCCGAGCGAGCGTCACGTTCGGGTCGAAACAGGCCGTTTGCAGCCATCCCAATCGTCGGGCCCTGGAGCACCACCACGGATTTCGGCTGACGACCGGTCAATCTCGGCCGGAAATCCGTGCGTTGACCACATCGTTATTGAACGCCCCCTCGACACGTTGTTATGGTCACGAACTGTCGTGATCAAGTCAGCCACAAGGGGGCGATCATGG
The DNA here is from genome assembly GCF_053598475.1 of Kitasatospora sp. NPDC001119. Taxonomy (NCBI): domain Bacteria; kingdom Bacillati; phylum Actinomycetota; class Actinomycetes; order Kitasatosporales; family Streptomycetaceae; genus Kitasatospora; species Kitasatospora sp. NPDC001119. Next base: position 17,182 of record NZ_JBSFKI010000013.1, on the reverse strand, counting down.
ACGAGCCGAAGCCGCGTCCGGACGGCGCGCGACCTCCGACGGGAGGCGACCGCACCCCGGCCACCGGGGCGGACGGCGGCCCGGGGTGGTCCCTCGCCCCGGTCGCGATGCTGCGCCACGCGGGCTACCCGCTCTCGCTGCTGGACCGCGTCGTCGCCCCCTCGACCGCCCGGGCCGCCGACGCCGTCCTCGACCTGCGGGACGAAGCCGTCGAGCTGGGGCGGCGGTTGAAGGCCGACCTTCGCGCCGAGCGGGCCGGTACCCGGGGCGACCTCGCCTCCGGCGTCGGCATGCTCCGCCCCTTCCCGCCCGCCGACCTCGCCCGGCTCGAAGCCGAACTCGGCCCGGCCGCCCTGGACTCGGCCAAGCGCTACCAGGACGCGGTGCAGGCCCTGGACGGCCACTGGGAGGCCTTCGAGCGGGAGCACGGCGCCGCCCTCGCCGACGCCCGCCGGACCGTCGTGGACCTGTTCCGCGAACCCTCCCTCCAGCAGGTCCTGCTGCTGTCCAACGACGCCCGCTTCGAGGAGTTCACCGCCTGGCTCGCCTCCGGCGGCGCCGGGTCGGACGGCCACGTCAAGCGGATGACCGACCTGCTCGCCATGTACCTCCAGCGGGTCACCACCAAGAACGAGACCCACTCGCACTTCGGCCCCCTCGCCGTCGCCCGGACCGCACCGGAGGGCGCCGCCCCCGGCGTCGGCTGGTCCACCGGCCCGCTGCGCCGGATCGCCCTGCTCAGCCACTGGGCGGGCGAGGCGATGGCCGAGGTCTTCAGCGCCCGGCCGGAGGCCTTCGAGACGGTGCGCCCCCGCCGGCGGCCCCTCGCCTTCGCCGAGGGCCCCGTCGTCCGGCTGTACGCGTTCGAGAGCACCACCGGCATGCCGGACGGCTGGCGCTTCGTCGCGGTGAAGGCCGACACCTTCGACGCCGACCGGTCCTGGCTCTGGGAGCACTGCGACGGCGAGCGCACGGTGGCCTGGCTGCGCGCCGCCTGGGCCGACCGCCCGGACCGCCCGGCCGACCGCGACTTCGACCGGGTGCTCGCCGAACTCGTCGACCAGGACTGGCTGATCGGCCGCCGGGAGATCCCGATCGGCGCCACCGACGTGCTGCGCGAACTCGCCGGACAGCTCGCCGACGACTCCCCCGACCTCGCCGTGGTGCGCCGCTTCCAGGACGGTCTGCGCCGCTTCGCGGAGGGCCCGACGGAGCGGCGCGCGGCCCTGCTCGGCGAGCTCAAGCAGGCCTTCGAGGAGGTCACCGGCTCCGCCGCCAACCGCTCCGAGGGCCGGCACTACGCGGACCGGAGCATCCTCTACGAGGAGGCGTACAGCCCGGTCAGGGACGTCGTCCTCGGCCCCGACGTCGCCGCCCTGATCGGCCGCGAGCTGTCCGTGGTCTACGACCTGACGCTGCTCGTCCCCCGGCTGCGCGTCCGCCGCGAACTGGACATCCTGCACCGCTGGACGGCACGGCGCTTCGGCACCGGCACGCCCGTACCGCTGCCGGACTTCTACGCCGCCTTCTTCGCCGACAAGCCGCTGCTCGCCGCCGAGTGCGAGGAGGTGGACCGGGAGATCGCGGCGCTCGACCGGGAGGTCGTCGACCTGCTGCTGGACGGCGCCGAGGACGGCCGCTCCGAGAGCGTCGTCGACCGGGCCCGACTGGAGGAGCTGCTCGCCCGCCACCCCGACACCCCGCCCGCGCTGTGCAACCCGGACGTCATGCTCGCCGCGCCGGACGCCGCCGCGATCGGCCGCGGCGACTTCCTCGCCGTCGTCGGGGACTGCCACGCCGTCCGCGAGGCGCTCACCCACTCCAGCTTCGCCTCGATGCTCCAGGCCGAGGCGCCCGAACTCCTCGACGCGGTCCACGACCGCTACCGGGGGCTGCTCGACGAGGACGAGGTGCTGGTCGACCTCTCCCGCTCGCACCCCGACAAGACCGGCGCCCAACTCACCTACCCCTGCCCGGACCTGGAGGTGTACGGGCTCTCCCCGAAGGCCCGCGGCGACGTCCTCCAGCCCGGCGCGCTGTACCTGGTGGCCACCGCCGACCGGCTGGAGCTGCGCGCCCACGGCCTGGCCGGCCGGCTCAAGCTGCTCGCCCCGCTGGCGGGCGGCCCCAGCATCCGCCAGGACCCGCTCTCCCCGTTCGCCTTCCCCCGCCACTTCGGCGGCGTCGGCGTCCGCGACCGGGACCGCGACCACGTGCCCCGCATCCGCTGCGGCCGGATCGTGCTGCACCGGGAGCGCTGGCGCGTCCCCGCCGAGGCCCTGCGCGGCTGGAGCCCCGGCGTCCACCGCTCCAAGGGCGACGCCCCGGAGTTCGCCGCCGCCCGCCGGCTGCGCCGCGAACTCGGCCTGCCGCGCCGCGGCTTCCTGAAGATCCCCGGCGAGCCGAAACCGGTCTACGTCGACTGGGAATCCCCCCTCATCGTCCGGCAGGTCTTCCGGCTCGCCCGGAAGACGGCCGCCGCTCTGGAGTTCAGCGAAATGCTCCCCGCCCCGGAGCACCTCTGGCTCGACATCGACGGAGAACGTCACACCAGCGAGCTGCGCTGTGCGGTCTTCTCGCGCCGTCCCCACTGAGTGCTCCACGTCGAGGACCCCACGCCCTCACCGACCGAAGGCACCGCCATGACCAAGAGCTGCATCGTCCAGTTGCCCTTCCCCTCCAGCCACGACCCCGACCCGAACCTCGCCCGCTACTACGACGACTACGACCGGCGCTTCCGGGCCATGCTGCCCGAGTACTTCATCCCGACCGACGGCCTGTGGGAGATGCCGCTCTGGGTCGCCCACCTGACCGCCCTGCTGAACACCGCGGGCCTGGACTCCGTCTTCCGCGACCTGTCCAGGACCCCGGCCGAGCCGGAGCACTGCGCCGAGCCGCTGCTGGAGGCGACCGCCCCCGGCGACCTGGTCCTGATGTCCCCGCTCGCCCAGAACCTCCGGCTCGCGCTGGAGGTGGCCAAGCGGCTGGAGCACGCCGGCCGGCGCGTCGTCCTCGGCGGCAACATGGCCCCGCTCGCCCCCGACGGCGCCGTGCACGCCGTGCACCGCGGCCAGCTCGACGCCACCTTCGTGCGCCGGCTCGTCGAACTCGCCTCCGGGTCCGGCGGCAGCCTGGAGAAGCCGCTGCTGCCCGGGCTGGTGTCCGACCGGATCACCTGGGCGCCGGACTACCGCCACCTCGGCGGCTACCAGGGCCGGGTCCCGCTGCTGCGGCTCAACGCCAGCCACGGCTGCCTGTACCAGTGCTCGTTCTGCGGCGACGCCTGGAGCAAGCAGCTCACCCTGGTCGCCAAGGACGCGCTCGCCCAGGAGGTCGACGAGCTGACCAGCCGGTTCCCCGACACCCGGCTCTTCTACATCGGCGACAAGACCTTCGGCCAGTCCCGCGAGGCCGTCGGCAACCTGCTGGACGTCTTCCGCGACCGCCCCGGCTACCGCTTCATCGTGCAGACCCACGTGATGCAGGTGAAGGAGTGGATCGTCGAGGCCATGCTCGAACTCGGCGTCGTCGCCGTGGAGCTCGGCTTCGAGTCGGCCGACTCGCAGATGCTCAAGCGCCTCAACAAGCTCTCCCGCGGCCTGGACGACTACACTTCGAAGATCCGTCAACTCAGCGACGCCGGGCTGAAGATCGTCCTCAACATGATGGGCGGCCTGGACGAGGAGACGGAGGCCGCGCACGGCCAGACCGTCAGCTGGATGCGGGAGAACGAATCGGCGCTGTGGCTCTTCAACCTCTACAACTTCGTCCCGTACCCGCTCACCCCGGACTTCCCCAGGCTGCGCGAGCGCATCTTCAACTGGGACTTCGCGGACTGGCGGGAGGACGCCCCGGTCGTCTACCGGCCCCGGCACCTGTCCCCCGAGGACAGCTGGGACCTGTTCCAGGAGAAGATCGCCGCGGCGCACGCCATCATCCGCGACCCGCTGCCCGCCGCCCCGGCCCCCGCCGTCCCCGGCCTGTCCGTCACGCCCGCCGCGCAGGAGAACTGACATGACCGAGCTCCCCGACTTCGAGGCCCTCCGCACCAGCGTCAAGCCGGAGGACTTCGAGCAGGACCCGCTGCCCGGCTGGGCCGGCGTCGGCACCCTCTTCGGCGCCCCCACCACCACCGCCGACCAGGTGGACGTGGGCGAGACGGGCTGGGTGGTGTCCGGCGTGCCCTACGACGCCACCGCCAGCTCCCGGCCCGGCGCCGCCGAGGGGCCGCGGGCGGTCCGCCAGGCCAGCCTGGTCTTCTCCAGCTACCTCACCAGCCTCGGCCAGTGGCGGATGCTGGACACCCGCACCGGGCAGACCTTCCGCTACCACGCGCCCCGCGTCGCGGACGCCGGAGACCTCCACATCTACCCGACGGACACCGTCAAGACCTTCCAGGCCGTCGCCGCCGAGAGCCGCCGGCTCAGCCAGAACGCCCCGCGGCTGATCTTCCTCAACGGCGACCACTCCTGCACCTTCCCCACCTTCGCCGGCTTCCGCGCCGGCCGGCTGGACCGCGGCGCCGGCCGGGTGGGGTTCATCAACATCGACCACCACTTCGACTTCGGCAACTGGAGCACCCTGCACGGGCCGCTCTACCACGGCTCCAACTCCCGCCGGATCAGCGAGATCCCGCAGATGCGCCCGGAGGACATCGCCTTCGTCGGGGTCGGGGACGTGACCAAGTACGACCAGTTCCGCGGCCTGCTGGACAGCGGCTTCCACGTCGTCCCCGGCTCCCTGATCACCCGGGACGGCGCCGCCGCGGCCCTGCGCCCCGTCATCGAGGAGCTCGGCTCGCGCTGCGACACCGTCTACGTCTCCCTCGACATCGACGTGCTCGACAGCGCCGCGGCGACCGGCACCGGGCACGTCACCATGGGCGGCATCGGCATCGGCGACCTCCTCGACGTCTACGAGGAGCTGCGGGCGCTGCCCGTCGGCGCCGTCGACATCGCCGAGATCGCGCCCCGCTACGACCCGTCCGGCGGCACCGCGCAGATCGCCGCCCGGCTGCTCTTCGAGTTCCTGTTCCGCACCGAGGTCGCCCCGGCCGAACTCGCGCCCTGGGCCCCCGGCACCCCCTCCGCACCCCGGGAGCACCGGTGAGATTCACGCCCCACGAAGCGCAGTTCGACTGTACCCCGCTGGTCTCCGGGGCCCCCGCCGAGCGCGAGCGGGCGCTGGACGCCCTCGCCGCCGGAGCCGTCGAGGTCATCCACCGGACCGGCTACGCCGTCTTCCGGATCGGCCGGCTGCGGCTCGGGGTCGAGGAGAGCCGCCGGCTGTCCACCGGCATCGTCGAGCGCGTCCGCACCGCGCTGATCGCCCGCGGCGCCCCCGCCCGGATGCGGCTGGAGGTCGACAAGGCGCAGCAGACCTACGTCCCCGAGGGCTACACCACCCGGACCCTGCTGCCCCACCACGACGGCCAGCACTGCTCGTACCTGACGCCCAGCCTCCAGGACGCCCCCGACTGGGACCCGGCCCAGCGCACCTACGGCGACTCCGGGTACACCACCACCGCCGCGCACAAGATGTACCAGGGCATCTTCCTGCCCGAGGTCGGCGAGGGGCTGAGCGTCACCACGTACTACGACTGGCTCGGCGTGATCGACGAGGTACTGGAGCGGCGCGGCATCGACCGGGGCGACGACCCGGTGGCCGGCGCGGCCCGCTGGCTCGGCGGCAACCTGCGCCGCGGCCTGGAGCGCCAGCCCCAACACGGCTGCGCCTACCCGTCGGTGGGCGCCATGCTCGGGCTGGAGGAGACGTTCTGGCACGGCCTGTCCTTCCACCACAGCGAGGCGGACCTGACCAAGGAGGAGCGGCGGCGCTACCCCGCCGCCGTACCGCTGGCCCGCGAGTGCGCCTGCGGCGAGTGCCGGGGCGAGGCGGCCCGGCTCTTCTGCCACCAGCTGCTCATGGCCACCGGCCTGACCTGGGCGCGGTTCCGCCGCCGCTGGGAGGTGCTCGCCCCGGGCGAGCACTGCGACCTGCTGCTCGGCCACAACCTGACCATGCTGCACGGCGGCCTGGCCGGCGGCGCGGGGCGGATCATCGAGCCGCTCTGCCTGGTCGTGGACGAGCCGTCCGGCCCCGAGTACGAGCGCTGGCTGGCCGCCTCCTGGCGGCGCACCCTGCCCGGGGCCCGCTGATGCGGAGGAGCCTGCCGGCGCGCGGGGCCCGGCCGGCGCGGGGATTCCGGTCGGCGCGGGGATTCCGGTCGGCGCGGGGATTCCGGTCGGCGCGGGGATTCCGGTCGGCGTGGAGGTCCCGCTGATGCGGGGGGCGCCCGCGACCCTGGCCACCCCGGTCGACCTGCACCTGCACACCCGGCACTCGGACGGGGACGAGGCGCCGGCCGACCTGGCGAGGCGGTGCGTCGAGGCCGGGCTGCGGGTCGCCGCCGTGACGGACCACAACACCCTCGCGGGCGTCGCCGCCTTCGAACGGGCCGCCGCCGGGCGCCTCACCGTCGTCCCGGCCTGCGAGATCACCACCACCTGGCGCGGCGAGGAGACCCACTGCCTCGCCTACTTCGTCGACCCCGGCGACGAGGCGTTCCGGCAGCGGATCGGACGCCTCCACGACGCCGAACTCGCCTGGTGGCGCACCTGGACCGACCGGGCGCAGGCCCTCGGCGTGCCGATCGCCCGGGCCGACGTCGAACGGCGCCTCGGCGGCGACCGGGTGGCCTACGTCAACGACTACCTGGCCCTGCTGCTGGAGGCCGCCGGGGACGACCCCCGGTTCGCCCCGTACGCCGACGGCGACGACCGGTTCGCCCGCCTCATCGCCGACTGGTGCCGCCCGGGCCGGCCGCTGCACGTCGAACACCCCGTCAACCCCGACCTGGTGGACGTGCTGTCCTGGATCGAGCGGGCGGGCGGCGTCGCCGTCCTCGCCCACCCCGGCCCGCACACCGCCGGCCTGGACGCCCCGCGGTGCGCCGAACTGCTGGCGCCGCTGCGCGCGGCCGGCCTGGCCGGACTGGAGGTGTGGACCAGCTGGCACACCCCGGCCGACAGCGCCCGGCTCGCCGAGGCGGCCGGGCGGCTCGGCCTGGTCGCCACCGCCGGGTCCGACTACCACGGGGTACGGGTCAAGCCCTGGGCGCCGAGCCCCGGCCTGCTGCCCGCGCTCCCCGCCGACCCGCTCGCCGTCCTGGACGCCCTGCACGACCGCCGTCCGCCCGTCCACTCGATCCCCCAGGTGAGGCCGTGACCACCGTCAACGATCCCCGGACCGCCGCCGAGCCCGGGGTGCGCGTCCCCTGGCAGCTCGCGCCGGTCGTCGTGCTCCGCCAGGCCGGCTTCCCGATGGAGCTGCTCGCGCCCCTGGCCGACCCGGCCGCCGCCGAGGAGGCCCGGGAGCTCGTCGCCCACGGGCAGCGGCTGAAGGAGCTGGCCGACGCGTTCAAGGCCGCCCTGCGCCGCCACCCGGTGCCCGGCGCCGCCCGGCTGTCCTCCCCCGCCGGGTTCCTGCTGCCCGTCCCCGAGCCCGAGCTGGCCGCCGCGGCCGCCGCCGTGCCCGCCGAGGAGGCCGCCGTCCTGCGCGCCTACCAGGACGCCGCCCGGCACTTCGCCGAGGAGCAGACCCGGTTCGCCGCCCGGCACCAGGAGCGCCTCGACCGGGCCGGGGCCGCCGTCGTCGAGGCCTTCGGCGACGAGCGGCTGCGGCAGGTCCTGCTGCTCTCCAACGACTCCGCCTACCCCACCTTCGCCGCCTGGCTCGACGCCCACGACGGCGCGACCGGGCGGCGCACCCGCAAGATGACCGACCTGCTCACCATGTACCTCCAGCGGGTCACCACCAAGAACGAGACCCACTCGCACTTCGGCCCGTTCACCCCCGGCCGGGTCGGCACCGCCCCCGGCATCACCTGGTCCGGCGAGCGGGAGCTGGAACGGCGCGCGCTGTTCAGCCACTGGGCCGCGGAGAAGCTCGCCCAGAGCGCCGCCGCCGTCCCCGGCCTGCTCGACCACGCCCGCCCCCGGCGCCGCCCGCTGTCCTTCCTGCGCGACGGCCGGATCGACCTCTACGCCTTCACCACCCGCGACGGCCTGGACACCGACTGGGACTTCCAGCACCTCGGCGGGCGCCCGGTCGAACCGTACGAGGCCTGGCTGTGGCAGCACTGCGACGGCGAACGCACCCTGAGCGAACTGCGGCAGGCCTGGCAGGACGAGCAGCGCTGCCCCCTCCCCTTCGACGAGGTGCTCGCCGGACTCGCCGAGCGCGAATGGGTGGTCGTCGAGTTCGAGATCCCGATCGGCGACCACCGGCCGCTGGCCGCCCTGCGCGAGCAACTGCTCGCCGCCCCCGCCCCGCTGGCCGACCCGCTGCTCACCGCGATCGACGGCTTCGAGGCCGACCTGACCCGCTTCGCCGCCCTGCCGCTGCCCGAACGCGCGGCCGCGCTCGCCGAGAGCAAGGCCCGGTTCGAGCAGCTGACCGGCGGCCCCGCCAACCGCAACAGCGGCCTGCACTACGCCGACCGCAGCATCCTGTTCGAGGAGGCCCGCGGCCGCCCCGCCGACCTGACCGTCGGCCCGGACCTCGCCCGCTTCATCACCGACGAACTGTCCATCGTGTACGAGACCGTGCTGGCCGGCCCGCGCCTGCGGATGCGGCGCGAACTGGTCATCCTCACCCGGTGGGTGGCCGACCGGTTCGGCCCCGGGGTGGAGATCCCGCTGGACGTCCTCTACGCCGAGTTCTTCCGCGACCGCGACGCCATCGCCCGCGAGTGCCTCGCCGTCGAGGCCGAACTCGCCGAACTGGACCGGGAGATCGGCGCCGCCCTGCTCGGCGAGGCCGCCACCGACCCGGACCGCTCCGAGGTCGTGGTCGACCGGGAGCGGATGGCCGCCGTCCTCGCCGCCCAGCCGAGCAGCCCGCCGGCCGTCTGCGACCCGGACATCCTGTTCGCCGCGCGGAGCCGGGAGGACCTGGCCGAGGGCCGGTTCACCGCCGTCATCGGCGACTGCCACGCGGTGCGGGAGGTCATCACCCACACCAGCTTCGGCCCGCTGATCCAGGAGCACACCCCCGAACTGCTCTCCGAGGTGTACCGCGGCTACCAGTCCCTGCTCGCCGACGACGAGGTGCTCGCCAACCTGTCCCGCGGCCACCCCGACAAGTCCTCCACCCAACTCGTCTACCCCTGCCACGACCTGGAGGTCTACGGCCGCTCCGCGCAGTCCCGCGACCGGGTGCTGCAGCCCTCCCAGCTCTACCTGGTGCTGCGCGACGGCCGGCTGGAGCTGCGCGCCCACGGCGTCGAGGGCCGGCTGCGCCTGATGGCGCCCCCGGCCGGCGGCCCGAGCATCCGGCAGGACCCGCTCTCCCCGTTCGCCTTCCCCCGCCACTTCGGCGGCGCCGGACTGGACGCCCCCGACCTGGCGCACATCCCGCGCATCCGCTGCGGCCGCGTCGTGCTGCAGCGCGAGACCTGGCGCATCCCCGCCGCCCGGCTGCGCGACACCGCCGCCTTCGGCCGCCAGACCGGCCGGGACGACGCCGCGCTGTTCGTCGCCGCCTGCCGGCTGCGCGCCGAGCACCGGCTGCCCCGGCACGTCTTCGTCAAGGTCCCCGGCGAGCCCAAGCCGGTCTACGTCGACTGGGAGTCCCCGCTGCTGGTCCGGCAGCTGGGCCGGCTGGCCGCCCGCGCCGAGGGCACCCTGGAGGTCTCCGAGATGCTGCCCGCCCCCGACCAGCGCTGGCTGGACGTGGACGGCCGGCGGTACACCAGCGAACTGCGCTGCGCCGTCTTCTCGGCCGGGAACCCCGCCGCGGAGCCGCGCGGGTGAGCACCGACACCGCCGTCCGCCCCTCCTCCGGCTACCACCGGGTCCTCGGCGCCGCCGCCTCCTCCGCGGTCGGCGACGGCATGCGCTTCGCCGCGCTGCCGCTGCTGTCCACCGCGGTGCTGGACGACGCCTTCCAGGTGTCCGCCGTCACCGCCGCGACCACGGTGCCCTGGCTGCTGTTCGCCCTGCCCGCCGGGGCGTACGCCGACCGCTTCGAGCGGCGGCTGCTGATGGTCCTCGCCGACCTGCTGCGCGCCGCGGTGCTGGTCCTCACCGTCCTGCTGCTCGCCGCCGACCGGCTGACCTTCTGGCCGCTGCTCACCTCCGCGTTCCTGCTGGGCGTCGGCGAGGTGCTGTTCGACTGCGCGTCCTTCGCACTGTTGCCGAGCGTCGTGCCCAAGGACCGGCTGGAGTCGGCGAACGGCCGGCTCTTCGCCGTCCAGACCGTCGGGCGCGACCTGCTCGGGCAGGTCGTCGGCGGCGTGCTGTTCACGGTCGGCCGGGCCGTCCCGCTGGTGATCGACGCGGTCTCCTTCCTGGCCTCCGCGCTGCTGCTGCGCGGCGTGCGCGGGCCGGTACCCGAGTCCGGGCCTGAATCCGAGCCTGAATCCGGGCCTGCCGCCGAACCCGGGCCGGGCGCCGGGAAACCCCGCCTGCTGGCCGACATCCGCGAGGGAGTCGCCTTCGTCCTCCGCGATCCGCTGCTGCGCGCCCTGACCGTCTCCGCCGGGGTCATCAACGCCGTCTACCTGGGCCAGATCGCCGTCTTCGTGATCCTGGTCCGCGAGGTGCTGGAACTCCCGGACGCCGCGTACGGGGCGCTGCTGGCCGCCGGGGCGGTCGGCGGCGTGATCGGCGGCGCGGTCGCCGGCCGGCTCAGCAAGGCCGTCGGCCGGGTCCCCGCGCTGGTCGGCAACCTGGCCCTGATGGGCGCCGCCGGCCTGGCGGTGGCCGCCACCGACCGGGTCCCCGTGGTCGCCGTCGCCTACGGCGTCACCGGCTTCGCCCTGATGGTCTGGAACGTCGTCGCCGTCTCCCTGCGCCAGACGATCATCCCGGACCGGATGCTCGGCCGGGCCACCGGCGTCTACCGGCTCTTCGCCTGGGGCACCATGCCCCTCGGCGCGCTGGTCTTCGGCCGGGTGAGCGCCTCGGCCGGGCCGCGCACCGCCTTCGCCCTCGGCGGCGTGGTCACCCTGCTGACCTGCCTGCCGATCGCCTACGCCCTGCTGAGGGACAGCAGGGTGACCGACCGTCGCAAGACCACCGAGGATGCACCATGAGTGAGCGTTTCGCCGTACTGGACCGACTGGCCGGACAGTGGGGCCTGAGCGGCCTGGAACTCGTCGGCAAGGGACTGGAGTTCACCGTCTTCCGGGCCCGGGCCCGGGACGGCGAACCGGTCGCCGTACGGCTCTCGCACCACCGCTTCGACTCCAACGCCAACGACCCGCACGTGGACACCCGCGCCCTGCTCGTCCAGGAGCACGCCATCGCCCGGCACCTGGCCGAACACGGCCTGCCCGTCGCCCGCGCCCGGGAACTCGTCCTCGCCGACGACCCCGACTCCCCCGACGTGCTGCTCTCCGACTACGTCCCCGACGACGGCACCCCGCTCGACTCCCACGCCCTCGGCCGGCTCCTCGCCCGGCTCCACCAGGGACCCCCGCCGCCACTGCACCCCGTCGCCGCCGAGGGCGGCACCACCGCCGAGGTCCTCACCACCCGGATAGGCCGCCGCTGGGCCGAACTCGCCCGCCTCGTCGCCGACTGGCCCGAGCCCCCGGCCCCCGACCTGCTCGCCCGGCACCTCTCCCCCCTCACCGGGACCAGCCTCCTCCACCTCGACGTCCGCAGCTCCAACATCCGCCGCCACCAGGGCCGCACCACCGCCCTCCTGGACTGGTCCAACGCCCTCCTCGGCACCCCCGCCCTCGAGTTCGGCCGCCTCGCCGAATACGCCCGCTACCCCGAGAACGACCTCGACCTCCCCGCCCTCCGCACCGGCTACGCCACCCTCGCCCCCGTCCCCCCCGAGGACGACCCCACCCTCCTCGCCTGCCGCCTCGACGCCGCCCTGATGCTCGCCCTGGTCTTCCTCTCCGAAGCCCCCGACCCCACCCGCGGCCCCACCGCCGCCACCCACGCCCGCACCCTCGCCGAGCACCTCAGCCGCCTGTAACCACCGACAACGCAGAACGCCCGGCCGGGAAACCCCGGCCGGGCGTCTTTTGCGTTCTACGAAACCACCTTTAGGTGGATTCACCTGCTGCGAGGAAGCCCCGATAGACGACTGCCAGCAGCGCCGCGTAGGCGCGCATCTCCCGCGCGATCGCCAGGTCCTCTCCCGAGTATTCCGCGCACAAGGCGTCAGCGCGGGCGATGGCGTCGTCGAGTTCCGCCAGGACATCCGCAGCCGACGGGCTGAACCTGCCGGTCCTCATGTAAGCGTGGACCACCATCACGTACTCGTAGGCCGTGCCGAGATCGGCGCGAAGTCGTGTCAACTCCCGTGTCGAGCCGTACGGAGGGAACGGATGGCCGCGCCAGAGGGTGTAGGCATCCGTGAAGCCCAGTTTCATGAATCCTCGCGACCGTCAGCCAGTAGGCGCAGCGGGCTTAGGGGGATGGTACGAGATGACTTTGCCGTCCCTCGTGATGAGCAAGTACTCACCCGAAGCGTTAGAATACTCAATCCCCTTGAGCTTGTCCTCATGGTTCGCGACATCCTTGAGATGGGCGTCCCACCCCGGCTTCGGGCCCGGCTTCCTCATACGCTCAGCCAACGCCTTGGCCGCGTCGAAGTACTGCTGCTGCGACCAGCCGAGCGGCTCTCCGTGCCTCTTGAAATGATCCAGGAACTGCTCGTGACTCGAGTCGTAGGTGGCACGGTGAAAGAGATCGTCGACCTCGCTGGCGGAGACCTTCAGACATGGCGGCCCATCGGTGTTGTGAACCAGCACCGACGTGTCACCCGCGACCACGTAGTACGTGTGGATCTCGTCGACGGTGAGGTTGTAGGCGCCCTGGAGGGTGTTCCAGTGCCGGACGCTCTCGATACGCCGGGGCTGCCCTGCCGGGTCGCGCAGTTCGTCACCGGTCTCGAGGTCGACGGCGTCGATCCAGGTCTTCCGGTTCTCGGCCCAGAAGGGGTGGTGGTCGGTGCTGGTCAGGGAGCGTCCGGCGCCGAGTGAGATGTCGGTGAAGTCCCGGTCGTCCGGGGTGTAGATGGTGGCCGAGACCCGGCGGGGGCCGGTCTGTCCGGTGGTGGGGTCGGTGGCGAGGACCTCGTCGCCGATCTTGACCCTCTCGATCGCGCGGGTGGAGCTGTCGCCCATCAGGACGCCGGTGCCGGCCGGGAAGCTGTTCAGCTTGCAGGCCGGAGGGACCCGCCTGACGAGCTTCTGGATGAACTCGACGGCCTTCTCTCCCCAGGAGCCGAACTTCTTGGCCCACTTGGCGAGTTTGGCGACCGCGGCGCCGTCACCGATGAAGGGGATCGCCCCGATGCAGGATTCGACCGCCTCGGTGGTACGGCCTTCGACTGCGTAGTAGGCGCAGTTGACGAGGTCGGCGATGTCGGCGAGGCCGGGGGCGAAGACGCCACCCACGCCGCCGATCACGTCGAGGGTGAGGTGGATGGTCTCGGAGACGAGACGGTAGATGGAGTTGGAGGTCTCGTTGTCCTCCTTCGCCTTCTTGATCTCCTCCTCGATCCCCGCGATCGAGTCCTGCTTCTCCTTGGTGGCCTGCGCCTGCGCCGCGGCGTCCTGGCGCTCCGCCTCCAGCCTGACGGCCTCGGCCTTCTGCTCGGCGTCGAACTTGCCCTGGTAGTTGGCGCGGGCGTCGTCGGCGGCGGCCTGGGCAGCCGTCGCGTCCTTGCCGGCCGCCTCCGCGGAGGCCCGGGCATCGGCAGCGGAGCTGTAGGCGTCGGTCGCGGCCGACCGGGCCTGCCGGGCCGACTGCTCGGCCCTGTTGGCGGAGTGGACGGCGCTCGCGGCGTCGCGGTTGGCGGAGGCCTTGGCCGCGTTGGCCGTCTTCGCGGAGGCCGCCGCCCTGGCGGCGTCGGCCGCGGCGGCGTCGGCGGCGGCCTGGGCCTTGGCGACGTGCTCGGCGGCGGTGTTGGCCGAGGCCTGGGCCTGGGCGGCGTAGCCGTTGGCCTCGTTGGAGGCGTTGCGGGCGATGGCGGCGGCGGCCTGGGCCGTGGCCGCGTTCTTCTGGGCGGTCGCGGCGGCGGCGGTCGCCTGGGCGATCAGGCCCTTGATGTCGGCGACGTGCAGTGCGGCGAGCCGGTCCTTCTGCTGCGCGGTGTACTGGCCCTGGGCCACGAAGGCGCGCAGGTCCTGCACAGGGCCTTCGAGGGCGATCTTCGCCGCGGCCTTGAGCTCGGGCTCGGTGGCCGGGGCGTCCTCCAGCCGGGTGGCGGTCAGACGGTCGTCGGCGGCCTGCGCGTCCGACAGGCCCTTGCCGAGGAAGTCCCGCAGCGCGGTGGGGGTGTTGACCCGCAGCGCGGCGTCGGCGGCGGCCTTGACGGCGGGGCCGGCCTTGTCGCTGAGGCGAGTGATCGTCAGCCGGTTCTCCGGCGCGACGGCCTCGTACTGACCGCTGGTCAGGAAGGTGGCGAGCTGGGCGGCGTTGCCCTGCAGCGCGGTGTAGGCCGCGGTGCGGACCGCCTCGCTGTCGGAGTTCTTGTGGATCGCGGTGACACTGTCGCGGGCGTCGCGCTCCTCGGCCTCCCGTCGCCCGGTCTTCACGTAGGCGAACACGGCGGCGTCGTCACCGGACAGGGCGTCGACGGCCGCCGAGTTCCCCCAGGAAGCGGAGATCTTGCGGGAGACCATGGCGAGCTTGCGGCCGTCGGTGGCGACCTGCGTCGGGGTGGCGCCGGGCTGGTTGGCCAGCTGGGCGAGCCGCTCGGCCTCGGCCCGGGCCTTCTGGACGTCCCGGGCGGCCTGGTCGGTCTGGGCCTGCTTCGCCGTCTCGTCGGCCTTGGCCTGCCGGGCCTTCTCCACGGCCACCGCGGTGCGGTTGGTCAGGTCCTCGGCCTCGATGCGGCGTGCCAGGTCCTGGACCGCGTTGGCCCTGTCGACCGCGGTCTGGGCGTCCGCGGCGAAACCGGAGGCGGCGTTCGCGTGGTCGGTGGACTCCTGCGCGGCGTTCGCGCTCTGGCCGGCGTGGTCGGCGGCGTCCCGGGCGGCCTGCGCCGCGGCGGCGGCGTGTTCGCCCGCGGACTTCAGGAGCGCCGCGGCCGCCTGCGACTGCGTCGCGGCCTCCCCGGCCAGCTGCTGCGCGGCGGCGGCGGCACGGCCGGCCTCTGCGGCCGAACGGCGCGTAGCCGCCGCGGCCTGCTTGGCCTTGGCCGACTGACCGCCGGCGCTGGCCGCGTAGGCACCGGCCTGCTCGGCCGAACCCGCCGCGGAATCGGCGTTGCCCTTCGCGCTCAGCGCGGCGCCCGCCGCGGTCTGGCTGTCGCTGAGGGCCTTGTCCGCGTGGACGAGCGTGTCCTTGGCGGCGTCCACCAGCTTCGCGGCCGCGTCGGCGGCGTCCGCCGCGACCCGTGCGTCGTGCGCCTTCGTCGCGTCACCGGCCGCCGCGGCCGCGGAGTTCCGCGCGGCGGCGGCGGCCCGCTGGGCACCGGACGCCGCGGCCGCCGCGTTCGACGCCGCGTAAGCCGCGGCGCGTGCGCCCGCGTTGGCCGCACGCGCGGCCGCCAGCGCCGTGTTCGCCGCCTTGCCCGCACGCTCGGCGGCCGTCGCCGCCTTGTTCGCCGCCTCCGTGGCCCTGGCCGCGTCGTTGCCGGCCTGCTGGGTCTCGGACGCGGCCAGAGCGGCGGCCTTCATGGCCTCCTGCGCCTCGTGGACCGCCTTGTCCTTGGCCTCGATGGCCGCGGCGGCCTCCTGGGCCGCCTGCGCGCCCGCGTCCTTCGCCTGCTGCACCAGAAGCGCGATGCTCGCGCGCTCCATGTCACGGTTCTGGGCGACGTACTGGCCGGTCGCGAGGAAGTCGCGCACGTCCTCGATCGACCCGTTCAGCGCGGCGCGTGCCGCCGCCTGGGTGTTCGTGCCACCCGCGCTGAGGATCTGCACCAGCTTGAGCCGGTCGTCCGAGTCCTTCGCCGGGAACTGCCCCTCGGTCAGGAACCGCTGCAGGTCGTCGCTGCTGTTGCTGCGCAACGCGGCGTCGCCGGCGGCCTGCAGGTTGCTGCCCGCGCCCATCGCGGGGTCGGTGAGCCGGGTGATCCACAGCCGCCGGTCGGCGTTGAGAGCCTCCTGCCAACCGCTCTGCAGGAAGGCGCGCAGCTCGCCGGCGGTGCCGCCGATGGCCTTGTCCGCAGCTTCGCGGACCTTCGGCCCACCCACACTGGAGATCTGCGTGGCGGCGAGCAGGTCGTCAAGACGCTGGGCGCCGGCGAGGTCGTTGTCGACGAACCGCTTCACGTCCTGGTCCGAGCCCGCCAGCACGGCTTCCGCGAGCTCGTGGACGCGGGGGCCACCGTTGAGCCAGGCCTCGACCGTGATGTCGCGGGCGCTCCGCTGGAGCTGAGCGTCGGTCGGCTCGGCGGCCGAAGCCGTCGAGATGCCCGATCCCACCAGCCCCGCCGTCAGAGCCAGCGGCAGCAGGCCCAGGGAGAGCCTGCCCAGCAGCGGCGGCCTTCCCCTCCCCCGCCCCCGTGACCGGGATATCGAATGGTGCATCAGAAAACCTCCACTGTCGGCATCGGCCGGATTCACGGCCGCAGCGGAGCCTACGTCAGATGACGGTACGACAGAACGTTCACGAAGTCAGAAAGTTGCTCGAAAAGCAGCCAATGAAACACCTGTCAAAGGGCAAAGCCAAGCAAATACAACCGCATCACCGATAGGCACCCAACCACTGGGAAAGCATGACATTCTGCCTGGCCAGAGCCTAGAAAGTGCTTGTCGAGCCGCCAGCCCATCTGGTTCGATGGCCCGGATTCCGGCCGCGGCACCGAGGGCACCGATGCGGCAACTTCGGCTACTTCCACCGGCAATGACGTCTCGTCATTGCCGGTTGGTTCGCCCACCATTCAGCCGGTCACCCGATTCCGCAGATCCGCCCGTCAGGGCAACACCAGATGAACGAAAAGGATTAGGCATGGCAAAGCGCTTGTCCCGCTTGCTCGTTGGCGGTGCGGTCGCCGTGGCCGCCACGCTCGGCGCCACCGCACTGGCCTCCGCCGACGGCACTCCGGCGGACAACTCGGCCGCGCCGGTGGCGGTCGAGGACTTCAACTACCCCGGCCCGGCGCCGTACCCCAACGTCAAGCTGCTGCGCGGCGACGGCCACATCGTGCTGTCCGACTGCGCCGTCGACAGCCAGATCAGCGTGTTCAGCTTCGACCTGCC